>JAGQRA010000854.1 GCA_020425885.1 Planctomycetota bacterium
CTGGCGGAAGTCACCGGCGTGCGCCGTGGCGCCATCGGCGAGGAAACACAGCAGGGCGAGCCCGGTCACGCCGACATCGTGCACCGCGTTGCCCGGCCCGTCGCAGACCGGCTCCACGCTGTCATGCTTCATGAACTGATCGCAGTCCCACCGGCCGTCTCTGTCCTGGTGCTTTTCGAGCCACTGCAGGCTGGCGTCGATGGCATTGCGGACCCGACGGTCGAGCGCCTCGCGCGTCTCGGTGCGCGGCGCGTAGCGTTGCCTCACGATCTCGGGCAGATGCGAACTCGCGGTCTGCGCCGACACCGCGTCGGTGGCGCAACCGAGCACGAGCATCGCCACACCGACGCGGGCGTGGCGACCGACGAGCCGCGAGAGGAGACCAAACGTCATGGCCTTGTCGACGGAGTTCATCGCGACATCGCATCGCATGCGGCCACGCGACGCAATCACAACCGCGACGAACCACGGAATGCCCGGCGCGTCGACAACAGGGGTCGGGTCGAGATCGGTTTCCCGCCACGAAGGCGTTACGTTGCGACGATGGCATGCGGCGACACGGCTGCGGCGGTATGCGCCGCCGATCATCGAACCTCGAGGCGGTCTTGGTGCGAGTTCCGGCTAGCGCTCGCGTTCGTCGCGATCGCGATGGCGGTGCCGCTGTTGCGCGGTCAGCAGTCGGTAGCCAGTGAGGCAGCGCTGTTCGCGGCGCAAGGTGAGTACGCCGGTCCGCTGGCGGAAGACCTAATCGCCGGCGCGGCGCCGATCGACCATGGCGCGCAGGTGATCGCGTTGGCGCAGTCGGAGGGCAGCGAAGCACGGTTGCGGCTCGTGCTGTATCGCGGCGGGCTGCCCGGTGCGGGATGGCAACAGAGCGATCCGCGCCGCGAGCTCGAGGCCGAGTTCGGCGGCGAGCGCACGGTGTTCGCCGACGGAGAACTCGCGGTGACGCTTGCCGATGGCGAGCTGAGCTTCCGCGATGGCAGCGCCGAGCTCGGGCACCTGACGAAGATCGCGCGGCAGAGCCCGACGCTCGGCGCCGCGCCGCCGCCGGGTGCCGTCGTGCTGTTCGACGGCAGCTCCGCCGACGCCTTCGAGGGCGGTCGCCTGCTCGACGGCGGCGTGCTCGGTGTCGGTTGCGACAGTCGCCGCGCGTTCGCCGATCACCGCCTCCATCTCGAGTTCAAGACGCCGTTCCGGCCGGCGGCGCGCGGCCAGGGCCGCGGCAACAGCGGCGTCTACGTGCAGGGGCGCTTCGAGTGCCAGGTGCTCGATTCGTTCGGACTCGAGGGCCGGCAGAACGAGTGCGGCGGCATCTACTCGGTCACAGCGCCGCTGGTCAACGCGTGCCTGCCGCCCGAGACCTGGCAGACCTACGACATCGTGTTCACGGCGGCGCGCTACGACGGCGATCGCAAGGTCAGCGATGCACGCATGACCGTCCACCTCAACGGCATCCTCGTGCACGACGACGTGGCGTTGCCGCACGCGACCACCGCGAGCCGGCGCGGCGAAGGGCCGGCACCGGGCGGGCTGTATCTGCAGGATCACGGCAACCCGGTCGTCTACCGCAACATCTGGGTCGTCGAGCGCGAGCCCGGGAGAAGGCGCCGCATCGTGCTGCTGCCCGGTCGCGGCAGTCACGGCTACGCCGCGCACGAGCATCGCGCCGGTTGTCTGCTGCTCGCCGCGGCGCTGCATGAGAGCGGGCTGCCGGTCGAGGTCGAGGTGCACGACGTCTGGCCCGACGACGACGCGGTCATCGCGCGCGCCGACGTCATCGTCTGCTTCGCCGACGGCGGCGTCGGCCACCCGTTGCTGCGCCATCTCGACGCGATCGGCGCGGCGATGACCCGCGGCACGTCGCTGGTCTGCCTGCACTACGCCGTCGAGGTGCCGAAGGGGCGGCCGGGCGAGCGCTTCCTCGACTGGCTCGGCGGTTACTTCGAGACCGACTGGTCGGTGAACCCGATGTGGACGGCGGCCTTTCCGGCGCTGCCCGGGCATCCGATCACGCGCGGCGTGCGGCCCTTCACCCTGCACGACGAGTGGTACTTCCACATGCGCTTCCGACCCGGGCTCGAGGGCACGGCCCCGATCCTGTCGGCGGTCGCGCCGGCCGAGACGATGCAGCGCGAGGACGGGCCGCACAGCGGCAACGCGGCGGTGCGGGCTGCGGTCGCAGCCGGCGAATCGCAGCACCTCGCCTGGGCCCGGGTACGACCCGACGGCGGCCGCGCGTTCGGTTTCACGGGCGCGCACGTGCACTGGAACTGGGCGCACGACGACTTCCGCAAGCTCGTGCTCAACGCCATCGTCTGGGCGGCGTGGCTCGACGTGCCGGACAAGGGGGTGCCTTCGGTGGCGCCCGACCTCGCCGCGCTGCAGGCGAACCAGAACAGCGAGGTGCCGGCGAACTTCGACGCCGCCGCCGTGCAGCGGCTGCTCGACGCGTTCGGGCGCTGATCGCGGACCGGCTGCTATCGGTGCACGCGACTCAGCTCGCGAGGCCGTTGCGCACGAAGGCGAGCCCTTCGCGGCAGACGTCTTCGGGCGCATCGAAGTAGTCGCGCCAGACGTGGATGTCGGCGGCGAACGCGGGGTCGAGGCGCGAGAACGCCTCGATCACGCACCAGCCGTCGTAGCCGGCTGCGCGCAGCGCGGCGAACGTGCCGTTCCAGTCGACCTGACCGCGACCGGGAACGCCGCGGTCGTTCTCGCTGAGATGGACGTGGCCGAGGACTGGCCGGCAGTGCGCGATGGCCGCGCCGACATCGCGTTCCTCGATATGCATGTGATGCGTGTCGTAGTGGGCCCGCACACCGGGATGATCGACGCGTTCGCACAGCGCGCGCAGCTGCGCGGCGGTGTTGACGAGGTAGCACTCGAACCGATTCAGCGCCTCGGGGGCGAGCAGGATGCCCTTGCCCGCGGCGTGCTCGGCCGCCGCTCGCAGCGCGGCGGCGCTGCGCTGCATCTCCTCGTCATTCGGTCCACGCCCGCGGAACACCTTGAACGCCGAGTGCAACGGCCCGCACAGCACGTCGGCGCCGAGCGCCTGGGCGCAGTCGACGGCCCAGCACAGGCGCTCGACCGCGGCGGCCCGCACGCCCGCATCGGCGGCGATCGGATCGTGCTCCGGGCCGAGCCCGGTCGAGCACGTGCGCTGCAACCCGAGGCGGTCGAGCAGGGCGCCGAGGCGAGCGTAGTGGTCGGGATCGCCTTCGAACAACGGCACCTCGACGCCGTCGAAGCCGCATTGCTTGACGAAGGCCAGCTGGCGTTCGTGGGCCTCGGTCACGTGGGTCGTCCAGAGCAGCAGGTTGATGCCGATGCGCATCGCGCCAATGTAACTCGGCCGCCCGCGAGGCCAACGACGTCGCAACCGCTTGATTGTGGCGCGCGGCCCGGCGACTCTGGCGGCGAGGACTCACGATGACCAACACGTTCCCCAAACTCCACAACGCCGCCTGGCCCGGTCTGGTCGGCAAAGAAGAAGGCACCGACAACCCGCCGATCCCGTTCGAGACCATGCTCGAATGGACGGCCAACGCCGAGGTCGACGGCCACCGCTTCGACGGCATCGACCTGTTCCTGTCGCTGCCGCACACCGACATCGACTCTGGCCGCGATGACCTGCAGCAGCTCGCCGACATGGTCGGCGAGAAGGGGCTCGTGGTCGGCTCGCTGGTCGCGCCGGTGTGGCCGCCGACCGGCGGCGGCTCGGCGATGGGCAGCGACGCCGAGCGGAGCGCGTTCCTGACGCAGGTCGAGAAGGCGTGCCGCATCGCGCGCGATCTGCGCGAGATCGGCATCCGCCCGTACGGCATCGTCCGCAT
Source organism: Planctomycetota bacterium (assembly GCA_020425885.1). The sequence goes on from JAGQRA010000854.1 coordinate 3,840, forward strand.
CGACTCGGCCTGCGGTGTCGGCGACTGGGCCAAAGATCCCGACGCCAACCAGAAGACCATCGCCGCGACCTTCCGCCAGGCGGCCGACATCGCCGCCGATCACGGCGAACGCCTCGCCGCCGAAGGCGAGATCTGCTGGGGCGGCATGCACAGCTGGAAGCGCATGGTCGAGCTGCTCGAGCTGACCGACCGCATGGGCACGGTCGGCTTCCAGGCCGACATGGCGCACACGCTGCTCTACACGCTCGGCTACAACGCGCCCGAGGATCGCATCCTGCCCAAAGACCACCAATGGGGCGACCGCGAGACGCTCGATGCGGCCTACGTCGAGATGACGGCGGCGCTGCGGCCGTGGACGCTCGACTTCCACGTCGCGCAGAACGACGCGACCGTGTTCGGTTCGGGCTCGCACGACAAGACGGGTCGCCACTGCCTGCCGAAGGACCCGAACGGCAAGCTCGACATCGCCCACTACGCCGGCTTCTGGCTGCGCGACGCCGACGGCCGGCCGACCAAGGCGGTGCAGCACCTGTGTTGGGACGGCTGCATGTTCCCGAACGCGGTGATGGCCGATCCGCAGACCTGGAACGACATCCTCGCCGCGATGCTGTCGGTCCGCGACGCCCACGGCTGGAACTAGGAGAACGCCATGAGCAAGAAGCCACTTCGCATCGGGCTGATCGGCACCGGCTTCATGGGCCGGGCCCACAGCAACGCCTATCGCAAGGCGCCCAACTTCTTCGACCTCGGCATGGAGCCCGTGCTGCAGGCGGTCTGCGCCCGCAGCGACGGCGCCGCCGCCAGCTTCGCCGAGCGCTGGGGCTTCGCCTCGGCCGAGACCGACTGGCGCGCGGTGATCGACCGCGACGACATCGACGCCGTCGACATCTGCACGCCGAACGACAGCCACCGCGACATCGCCCTCGCCGCCGCCGCGGCCGGCAAGATCATCATGTGCGAGAAGCCGTTGGCCCGCACCGCGGCCGAAGGCGCCGAGATGGTCGCCGCCGTCGAGAAGGCGGACGTGGCGAACACGGTCTGGTACAACTACCGCCGCGTGCCGGCGGTGACCCTCGCCCGCCAGCTCATCGACGAGGGCAAGCTCGGTCGGATCTACCACTACCGCGCCCAGTTCCTGCAGGATTGGACGATCGCCGCCGACCTGCCGCAGGGCGGCGCCGGCCTCTGGCGCCTCGACCACGCAGCCGCCGGCAGCGGCGTGACCGGCGACCTGCTGGCCCACTGCATCGACACCGCGATGTGGCTCAACGGCCGCATCGGCAAGGTCTCGGCGATGACCGAGACCTTCGTCAAGGAACGCATGCACAACCTGACCGGCAAGGTCGAACCCGTCGGCATCGACGACGCCTGCGCCTTCCTGTGCCGCTTCGACAACGGCTCGCTCGGTCTGTTCGAGTCGACGCGCTATGCCCGCGGCCACAAGGCGCTCTACACCTTCGAGATCAACGGCGAACACGCGTCGATCAAGTGGGACCTGCACGACCTGCACCGGCTCGAGTACTTCGACCATCGCGACGACTCGCGCACGCGCGGCTGGCGTTCGATCCACGTCACCGACGGCGACATGCCGTACATGGACAAGTGGTGGGTGCCGGGCCTGCAGATCGGCTACGAGCACTCGTTCGTGCACCAGTTCGCCGACTTCGTCGACGGCGTCGCCAGGGGCGAGGCCGTGGCGCCGACGTTCCGCGATGCGCAGCAGACGCAGCTGGTCTGTGACGCGGTCCTGGCCTCGGCGGCGGAAGGTGCCTGGCTCGAGGTCGCGGGTTCCTGAGGCGGCGGTCGCGGGGCTGGCGGTGGCCCCGAGCCGCTCGGATCAGGGAAGGAAGACCGCTCGAAATCGGGAATTGGGCGGCGGGTTGCGACCGCCCATGGGCTTGCGGTCTGGTCGCCCGGCGACTTGGCGCACTCTTCGTCATGTGATTTCTGTTAGCGGCTCAGCCCGCCATGCTCCACCACGATGTTGATCGCAACCACTGTCCACGGCCTACACTGCGATGCTTTGCCGGACGCTCGGGCCGCGGACGACGCCGGCCTGACAGTCCCCGACGGGGGATCCGCCATAGCGTATTCAAGCAGTATCCTCTCCCGACGGGCGGCCTGGAACGGGGCGCCATGACTCCAGGGAGAGGACCGACCCGTGCAATCTGACCCCACGGCGGCGCCAGCCTTGGTGACCGTCGCGCAACTCACTACAAGACACCGGATGCTGACCCAGCCCGGTGAACTGCGGCTCGTCAACGCCCGCCGCGTCCTGATGGCATCGCTGCAGTCCTGGCCATGCACGAAGCCCGAGCTGGCACGCCGCACGGGGTTGTCGCAGATGACCATCGGCAAGGTCGTCACGCAACTGCTCGGGCTCCGCCTGCTCGAGAAGGTCCCGAGCCAGACCGGACCGCAGCACGGTCGCCCGCCGATTCACCTGCGCCCGAGTTCCAGGAAGAGCTTCGTCGGCCTCGAGCTCGGCTTCCGCGAGACGACAATCTATCGCCTCGGCCTCACCGGCGAGCCCAATCCGCCGCAGCGCCGCACGGTCGCCACGCCCGCCGACCTCGAAGCTTCGCGCCGGCTGTGGCGGGCGTGGCGCGATGAGCACCCGGGCCCTGCCGAGTGCGTGCTGCTGACCGTTCCCGGCGTCCTCGACGCGCGCGGGCCGACGATCGTCTATTCGCCGAACCTGCACTGGACCGAGGGCGAGACCCTGTTCGAGGCGTTGGCCGAGGACTTCGGCACGCGGGTCTGTCCGGTGCACGAAGCGCAGGCGCAGGCCCTGGGCGAGATCGCCATCGGCGAGGCGAGCGACAGCTTCCTGCTCGTCGACCTCACCGACAGCATCGGCGGCACCTTCGTCAGCGAGGGCCACATCGTCAGTGGACCGCTGCCCCTCAGCGGTGAGATCGGCCACACCGCGGTCCCCGGCAACGACCGCCCGTGCGGCTGCGGCGCCATTGGCTGCATCGAGACGCTGGCCGGGAGAGGCGGATTGCTGCAGAGCTTCCGCCACGCCAGCGGTCGGCCGCGGGCCAGCTGGGAAGACATGCAGCAAGCGATCACCGCGGCACCGCTGCCGAACTGGCTCGGCGACACCCTCGAAGCGCTGAGCACCGTGGTCGCCGGCGCCCTCAACCTGCTGGGCTTCTTCGAGGTGGTCTTCATCGGCGACCTCGCCCACTTGCATCCCGACGTCATGCCGCGATTGCGCGAAGGCCTGCAGCGGCACTGCCTGCTGGCGCGGTTCGGCCGCATCCAGGCGCGCGTCTCACCATCGCGGCGGCAGGTCGGCCTGCTCGCCGCCGCCGTCGAGCGGGTCCTGCTGCCGGCGCCGTTGGGATAGCGAACCGCTACTTCGCGTCGATCCAGACCTTCGACCGCGTGCGGGCGGCGCGACCTTCCCCCTGCGGCAGCCGATTGGCGCGCGCATAGTAGGGAACGGCCAGCAGCGGCGATGCGTCGGCCCAGTTGCCGCGCAGCACCATCACGCCGCGCAGCAGATCCTCGCGCCACTCGGGCGCGATCGGCGCGCCGGCATCGACCGCGCCGTCGATAGCCTGATCGACCGCCTCGACGGCGTAGACCAGCGGACCGCGACGCAGCGCGACCTTGCCGCGCGTCGCCGCGACCGCGTCGATCGCCGTGACCTTCTGCACCGGCAGCGGCAACACGAAGTCGACGCGGTCGCCGCGTTGCCAGGTGCGGCGGATCGTGGCGTAGCCGTTCTCGATGTGCGGCGCGACGGCGACGCCGTTGACGCGGATCCACTCGATGCCGTTCGCCGCCGGCGCCCCGGCGTAGAGCGAGCTCTGGCCGCGATCGGGTGCGCGGATGCGCAGCGCGAACTCGGTCACCGTCTTCGGGTTGACGGTCAGGGCGACGTCGCCGCGCCACGGGTAGTCGGTCTGTTGCACCAGCTCGACGTCGGTGCCGGCGACGTCGTTCACCGTGATCGTGCTGCCGACGAACAGGTTGACGTAGACGCCGTCGTCGCCGCGCAGGTAGGTCCAGGTCGGCAGCATCAGCAAGGTGCGCGGGATGTTGCCGACGCAGCACGGGCAGACGTGCCACGGATAGCGACCGCCACGAGAATCGAGCTGGTTGTCGTAGAAGAAGTTCTCGCCAGGCAGGTCGAGCGAGCCGAGCAGCGCGTTGAACAGCGTCTCCTCGTAGAGATCGGCGTACTTCGCGTCGTGGGTCGCGAGGTTGAGCTTGTGCTGCATGAAGATCAGCCCGCAGCTCGAGCACGCCTCGCAGTAGCAGTTCATCGGCAGCGCGTAGTCCTCGCCGAAGCCCTCCCAGGCGCCCTCGGCGCCGACACCGCCGGTGACGTAGTACTTGCGGTTGACGATGTTGTCCCACAGCGATGCGATCGCGCTCTGGTAGTCGACGTCGCCGGTCTCCATGGCGATGTCCGCCATGCCGGCGTAGGTGTAGGCGGCGTGCACGGCGTGGCCGACGGCCTCGTACTGCTGCGTCACCGGCAGGTGGCTCTGGTCGTACTCGCTGCCACCGGCGCGGCTGTCGAGCAGGAACTTCGCCAGCGCGATGTAGCGGTCGCCGCGACCGGCGCCGTCGTGGGCGTCCCTGAAGCGGCCGAAGCGGACCAGGGCCATCTCCATAGCCTGGTGGCCGTCGTACCAGGGCTTCTTCGGCGACGGGCCGAGGTTCTGCTCCCAGCAGTCGGCGAGTTTGACCGCCGCCAGCCACAGCGGCGACTTCGGGTCGCCGGTCAGCATGCGATGCGCGATGCCGGCCTCGAGGAAGTAGCCGGCGACGTAGCCCTCGTGATCGCCGCGATGGCGCGGCGACCAGTGCTCGCGTCCGGACAGGGTGAACGCCGTCTGGATGTAGCCGTCGGGCTCCTGCGCGGCGAGCACGATCGGGATCCACTTGTCCAGCGTCGCGCGCAGCTTCGCCTGCGCGGCGAGGATCTCGGCGTCGCCGCCGGCGTCGACCATCAACGCCACGCAGATCGACTCCATGGTGTTGTAGATCCACGCATTGCTGAACACGTAGCCGCGGTGCCGCTGGTGCTCCTCGCCGCGCAGCGCCTTGGCGGCGTCGACGAAGTTGTTGAGGCCGCCCTCCTTGAGATCCGGGTCTTCGATCTTGGCTATGCAGTGCGGCAGCCAGTTGCAGATGACCGCCTTGGCGCGGTCCAACCACAGCCGGCTGTCGATGCGGTAGTGGCCGGTGTCGACCAGCCCCAGCGGCTTCTTTGGCGGCGGCGCGACGACGTGGACGGCGACGGTAGCAGAGCCACGCGGTCCGCCGCGTGCGGCCTCGAGCTCGAGCGTGTAGTCGCCGACGGCCGTGAACAAAGCCTCGGTCTGCAGCGCACCGGCATCGGCGAACGCCACCTCGCCTGGTCCCGACAGCTTGCGCCAGCGCGTCGACAACGGCGGCGCGCCGTTCCTGACCAGCGCCCGCGCCGTGCCGTGCAACCAGGTCCGGCCGCCGCGCACGACGGTGCGTCGGGGACCGGCTTCGACCCGCGGCGCGAAGTCCGGCGAGCCGCCGGCGTCGTAGACCTTCCACTCGAGCACGCCGGTCGAGAACTCGCCGTCGCCGTCGATCTCCAGCCGCAACCGCTCGGTCTCGACCGCGTCGAACGTCGTCAGGTTGAAGCGATCGTCGATGACGCCGAGCCCGGCGGCATTGCCGACCGGCACGAAGGCGCTGCCGTCCCACCACTGCACGCGACAGGCCGCCGGCGTGCGCACGCCGCGGCGGTCGTTCCACCAGTAGACGTCGATCGCCTTGGTGCGGATCGGCTGGCTCCACGTGTACTGCACCCACTGTGTCCCTCGGGTCGGCCAGTTGCCGTACGAACCGCGGCCGTTGTCGCGCGAGCTGCGCGGCCGCTGCTCGTCGTTGAGCGCGCGCAGCGAAGTGTCGCCCGACACGTGCGAACTCGACGCCTCGGCGACGGCGGCGAGGTTGGTTTCGGTGCCGCGCTCCTGCGCCTTCGCCGCGCGGTGACTGCCGGCGACGACGTCGAGCCGCAACAGCGTCACGCTGAAGGGTGACAGCTCGAGGTCCTCGACACCGTGCACGCTGTCCTCGCGGGTGTCGATCGCCGGCGACTGCCCTGGTTCGTTGTAGGCCTGCGGATCGCCGGCGATGCGGAAGCGGCGGCCGTCGCCGGTCAGGGCGCAGTTCTGCAGCTCGAGCGGAATCGTCAGCTGCTCGGCCGTCGGGTTGACGGCGGCGATGGTCAGCACCTTGCCGTCGGCGGTCAACGCCGCCATGACGTCGATCGGGTCGGCGCAGCGCGCGTGCACCGGCAGACTGCCGAACTGATGGCGGTAGAGCTCGAGCACGAGGCCCGTGGTCGCCATCGCCGCCGCCGTCGGCGTCGTCTTGATCGCGCCGATGACGTTGACCGTCTGCGCGTAGTTGGCCATGAAGTAGAGATCGCTCTGCCGCGCCAGCTCGTTGAGGCCGGCGGCGACGCCGAGCGCGTCCTTCTGGAAGTAGCGCGTGCCGAGCTCGCCGAACACGTGCGGGCCGTACCAGTAGTTCCACTCGTCGAGCGCGATGCGCACGTCCTTGCCGGCGAGCGTCGGGATGGTCTCGCGGTAGCGACGGTGGGCGTCGGCGATGCGACGGATCGAGTCGCGCAGCTGCAGCGCGTGCGCTGCCGTGCCGGGCCCTTCCTGGTTGTAGAAGTGCTCGCTGATCAGGTCCATGTCGGCGCCGGCCGCCAGCATGCCCTCGCTCCAGCGACCCGCCTCGCCGACGCCGATCAGCTTGATCGACGGGTCCTGCTGGCGCATCGCGGCGGCGAACACCGCATGCTTCTCGATGTAGTCGGCCAGCGGCATGTGACCGAGCTGCCAGTTGCCGAACATCTCGTTGCCGACGCCCCACCAGGTGACGTGGAACGGTGCCTTGCGGCCGTTCTTCGCCCGCAGCGCCCCCATCGGTGTGCTGACGTCGCCGTGGAAGTACTCGATCTCGGCCACCGCGTCGTCGACCTGCCCGAGGCCACTGTTACAGACGACGTAGGGCTCGGTGCCGAGCTCTTCGCAGAACGCGATGTACTCGTGGATGCCGAAGTCGTTGTGTTCGATGCCGGTCCACGCCGGGTTCTTGCGCGGCGGCCGGCGGTCGCGGTCGCCGATGCCGTCGTGCCAGTCGTAGCCGCTGACGAAGTTGCCGCCAGGCCAACGGTAGATCGGCGCATCGAGGCGCTTCAGCAGCGCCAACGTGTCGACGCGCATGCCGTTCTTGTTGTCGGCGGGCATCAGCGAAACCGTGCCGATGCGCAGCGGCGCCGGCGTCGTCGCGATCACCTCGAGGCGGCCCGTCGTCGTCGCCATCGGGCTCGACAGCTCGAACACGGCCTTCCTGAACTCGGGGCCGAACCTGCCGAGCTGTACCTTCGCAAAGTCGTTCGGGCCGTCGCCCCAACACAGCCGCACCTCGGCCTCGACCTGCGTCTCGCCCGCGACGCCCGCGAGCCAGGCGTAGCCGACGTAGCGCCCGCCGGCCAGCAGATGCAGATCGCGCTGCGCGATGCCGTGCGCGCCACCGCCGGTCGCCGCGCGCACCACCGGTGTGTGTTCGCCGACGAACGGCGCCGCGGTGTCCATCGCGACGACGGCCGCTCCGCACGGCCGCCACGGCGAGTCGTCGGCGCCGACGGCGGCAAAGAACTTGCGATCCTGCAGCATCTCGGCCCAGATGCCACCGTAGATGCAGCGGCCCAGGTGCTCGATGAACTGGCCGTAGACGTATTGCGAGATCGGCTCGCCGATGACGCCGGCGTCGATCCGCGCCACCGGGTGCCACGGCTCCGACGACAGCAATTCGAGCGCGACGTCGTCGAACCAGGCCGTGCCGGTCGCCGTTCCCCAGCCGCCGAACAGGCAGTTGACCTGGACC
>JAGQRA010000855.1 GCA_020425885.1 Planctomycetota bacterium
CGTTCGAGGATGATCAGCGCCGGCTCCCACTGTGTCGCCTGAGGCGAAGCTCCTGCGGCCATCGGCGGCAGCAGGCCCGGCAGCATCGGCGGCGGCGCTTCGACCATGGACTTGGGCACGACGAGGACCGAACCGTCGGGGAGCGTCAGACGGTGCTCCCGACCGAACGCCTCGAGCCTGATGCGAGTCAGTTGGCTGGCCGTGACCGCGACCGACTCCTCGCTGAGCTCGTCGATCTTCAGCTTGCAGAGGCCGTGGGCCGAGAGCCGACTGCCGCCGTGGAACAGCACCTCGAACTGCCCCGCGTGCCGGATCTCCACGTCCACTCCGACACCGATCGGCCGCAGCTTGTCGTACGAGTAGAGCGGCACGAATGCCTCCTCGTCCCGATCGCGCCACCACACCCTCTCGACGGACTGCACCAACAAGGCGAGGTCCGGCTGGTACGGCACCTGCGGTCGGCCACGCAGCTTCACCCAGCTCGGCCAGCCAGGCTGGATCGGTACGGCGATCGGTGGCAGCGTCGACTGTTCGCCGAGCTCGCGCCCGGCAAGCAACTGGCTCAGCGACATCGGATAGGCGCCGTAACCCGGCAGCTTCGACGGGAAGGTCGGGAAGCCGAGGAACGGCCGCTGGGTCGGACCGGGCGCCCACTGCGGGGTCAGTGCCTCGAGGCCATCCGCGGGTTCCGGCTGCACCGTTCCGGTGGCCGATTCCTCGGCCCCCTGCAGCAACGGCACCTGCTGGCGCGCGGTGGGCCGACCGGGCTGACCGGCCTGGGCGGTGAGTGCGACGGCCAGCGAAGCGGCCGCCACGACGGTTCGCCGAAGACCCGGGCTCCCGAGGCAACGGCGTTGCGGCGTCTGAGAACTCATGACCGATACCACTGTAGCGCTATCGGCATCAGGGACCGCCGATCGGCATGAAGAACGACTCGTAGCGGTCGAGGAACTGACCGGTCAGGACCTTGCGCTGCGCCACCGCATCGGCGATCGGGACATCGACGATCTCGCCGGCCCGCATCGCCGCCATGCGGCCGAAGCGGGACTCGAGCACCAGCCGCGCCGCCCGCGCGCCGAGACGCAGGGCGAAGATGCGATCGAACGCGATCGGCTGACCGGCCCGCTGCAGATGACCGAGCACGAGGTGGCGGGCATCCCAGCCGATGCGTCGCTCGATGCAGCGCGCCACCGTCTCCGCGGCGCCGCCGATCACGAACTCACCGAAGCGGTCCTTGGCCATCGGTGACAGGCACGAACCGTCCTCGTAGAGCCGGACACCTTCGGCCACCGCGACGATCGCCGACCGCGCTCCGGCGGCGCGAACCAGGGACAGCCTCTCACACAGTTCCTCGAGGTGCGCCGGCCGCTCCGGGACGAGAATGCCCTCGGCGCCGGCGGCGACGCCGGCATAGGCCGTGATCCAGCCGGCGTGACGTCCCATGCATTCGACCACCATCACGCGGCGATGCGACTCTGCCGTGGAACGCAGATCATCCATGGCGCGGGTCGCGACCTCCACGGCCGAGAAGAAGCCGAAGGTGAAGTCGGTCGCCGCCAGGTCGTTGTCGATGGTCTTCGGCACGCCGACGACGGCGACGCCGTACTCGCGGTGCAGACGGTCGGCGGCCCCGAGCGTGCCCTCGCCGCCGATCGCGACCAGGGCATCGACCCGGTGGCGGCGCAGGGTGGCCAACACCTCGGGCACCTGCGTCGCCGGCTCGCGATACGGGTTGTCGCCGCTGCTGCCGAGCAGCGTGCCGCCGCGGATCAGCAGGCGCTGGAAGTCGACGCCGTCGAGCGCCACGGCATCGTCCGCGATGAGACCGCGCCAGCCATCGCGAAAGCCGATCAGCGTGGCGCCGGCCGCGAGCAGGCGGCGGGCCAGGCCCGAGATCGCGGCGTTGAGTCCGGGAGCATCGCCGCCGCCGGTCAGCACGCCGACCCGCAGCCCGGCCCCGGTCGCCAAAGGCAACGGCGCAGCGGCGCTGGATGCCTGAGCCTGCTCGTCGTCGCTGCGCCGCGTCGCGCCGTCTGGAGGCTCCGGAGCGGTCGGCATCAGCGGGGCGCGAAGTAGCGATCGATGAAGCCGGTGTCGACCTGGCCGGCGGCGAAATCGGAGTGCTGCAGGATACGCAGGAACAGCGGCGCCGTGGTCTTGATGCCATCGAGGCAGAGCTCCTGCAGGGCGCGGCGGGCGACCTCGATGGCCTGCTTGCGGGTCCGCCGGTGCACGATCAGCTTGCCGACCATCGAGTCGTAATGCGACGGCACCATGTAGCCCTGGTAGATGTGGCTGTCCCAGCGCACGCCGGGGCCGGTCGGCGGCACGAAGGTCTCGATCCGACCCGGCGACGGCTTGAAGTTCTGCTCCGGATCCTCGGCGTTGATGCGGAACTCCATGGCATGGCCGCGCATCGAGATCTCGTCCTGACGCCACGACAAGCGATGGCCGGCGGCGACCTGGATCATCTCGCGAATCAGGTCGGTGTCGGTGACCGACTCGGTCACGGGGTGCTCGACCTGGATGCGGGAGTTGATCTCGATGAAGTAGAACTTCTTGTCCTGATCGAGCAGGAACTCGACGGTTCCGGCCGAGTAGTAGTTGGCCGTCCTGGCCAGTCGCACCGCGGCCTCGCCCATCGCCTTGCGGGTCTCCTCGTCGAGCACCGGACAGGGGCTCTCCTCGAGCAGCTTCTGGTGGCGGCGCTGCAGCGAGCAGTCGCGTTCGCCGAGGTGCACGACGTTGCCGTGCTGGTCGGCCATGATCTGGATCTCGACGTGACGCGGCTTCTCGATGAACTTCTCGAGGTAGACGGTCGAGTTCTTGAACGCCTTCTCGGCCTCGCTGCGCGCCGCGTGGTAGCCGGTGACGAGGCTCGGCTCGTTGTGGGCGACGCGCATGCCGCGACCGCCGCCGCC
>JAGQRA010000856.1 GCA_020425885.1 Planctomycetota bacterium
AATCGAGACGCTGGCTTCCCTGCGCGGCCAGGGCCGCGGCAAACAGCGAGAGGACGAGGGCAGATCGGATGGTCTTCATGTGGCGCCTGTCAGGGCTGCGGATGCTACGCAGTCCGGGGCCCTGGCATGAACGCCTCGAGTCAAGAATCCGCCGCCGCGGCACGCGGCCGCGATGGTGCGCGTCGCGGGCCGACGGTCAGACCAGCGCGGCCTCGATCCGTGCGAAGTCGGCGCCGACGATCGGCTCGCCGCCATCGATGCGCGTCACCGGGATCGACATGATGCCCATCTCGACCATGTCGTCGCGGGCGCTCGCGTCGGTGTGTACGTCCTTGACCTCGAACGCGAGGCCCTTCTTGGTGAGGAACTCCTTCACCATGGTGCAGCCGGGTCAACCGGCGCCGCTGTAGACGACGATCTGCTTCTGTGTGGTCATGGCGCGACCTTAGGACCTCGCGGCATCGAGGCAAGCGGGCGGTCGTCATGGCGACGCCAGCGACCGAACCCGTCGAACCTACGTCATCGCCTCGGCGCGCTCGAGCCACTGCGAGTAATTGAGGTCGCCACCGGCCGCCGCCACGATCTCGGCGCGGCGCGCCTGCCAGTGCGTGTCGAGCCCGACGGCGCGCAACGGCCGCACCGCCAGCCGCGCGAACGGGCTCTCCTTCGGCGACTGCCGGAACAGCTCGGCGATCGACCGGGCGTGCTCCTTCGCCACCGGCGAACCCAGCTCGTGCAGCAGACACAGCGCCGAGCCGTAGAGCCAGAAGGCGGGCTGCCACCGCGGCTCGGCCAGCGCCGTCGTCTGCAGCCACTGCGCGATGTAGCGCTCACCGTAGAGTCGCGCCTTCGGCATCGCGCCGGCGCGCGTCACGACCAGCGCCGCATGCTGGCTCAGACCTTCGGCATGACGATGCCAGAACGCCGCGTCGCCGACCGGCGGCTTGTGACCCTGTGGCCCGCCGATCGATGGCCACAGTTCGGCCAGCAGCTGCAACAGCATGGCGCCGAAATCGGCGGCCTTGCCCTCGGCGGCGGCATGGCCGGTGCGCGCCTTCTTGGCGGCGTCGTAGGCCCAGAGGTCGATGCGGCGTTTGTCGCCGTCGATGCGCAGCACGCCGGTGACCAGGATCGTGTGCGCCCGTTCGGCCGCGGACAGCTGCTCGACGAGGTGTTCCTCGGGCCAGGGCTGCCCCATCACGGCCCAGCCACCGGGGTCGGTCAACGGCATCGCCACGGTGCCGCGATGCGGCGAGGCCAGCCAGACGTGTTCGGCGAGGAACAGCGGCACGCTGCGCGTCAATCGCCCGAGGTCCTCCTCCTGGCCGGCCGGGAACTCGGGTTTGCCGTCGATGCTGAGGGCCGTGAACAGGACCTGCTTGTGGCCCGGGAGCTTCTGCGGCAGCAGCCATTGCGGATCGGCGAGGGCATGGCAGAACGATGGCCATTCGAACCGGTAGAGGCCGACCCGCGGTTGCTCGGGCGCCGCGATCGGCGGCAGCTCGGCGAGTCGTTGGCGATCGAACTCGGCGGTGTACGGCTGCAGCTGCTCGCCGATCATGTGACCGTAGTGCAGGTGCATGTGATGCAGCAGATCCGCACCCTGGCGGTGCTGCCCGGTCGCGGCGTGATGATTGAGCAGCGCGAGACCGATGTGCGGATGGTGCTGCCCCGGCACGAACCGCGGCGCGATCAGCTCGGCGGTGGCCGCGTGCTGCTGCGCATTGGCGAGATCGGTGGCCGCCATCAGCAGCACATCGGGACCGACCTCGGCCCTGGCGAACAGCTCGCGATAGGTGGCGATGGCCGCCTCGGCCCGACCCTGCTGCAGGTCGAGGCGAGCGCGCCAGAGCTGCGGCCGCCAGCTGTTCGGCAAGGCCGCCAGCTTCTCGACCTCGGCCCGGTAACCCGCGTCACCGACGGCCTGATGCCGCACCTGCAACCAACCGTGCACCGCGTCGGGGTTGTTGGGATCGGCCTCGACCGCCTGCCACATCAGCTGCTCGCAGCGGGCGAGATCACCGCGACGCTCGGCCAGCATCGCCCGGCCGATGACCGGCGCCAGCGACCCGGGCCGCTTCTGTTCCAGTTCGCCGAGGGAGAACTCGGCGGCCTCGAGGTCGCCGGCATCACGCTGCACGACCGCCAGCACGGTCAGCGCCCGCTCGAGGTTCTTGTCGATGGCGACGAGCCGATTGGCGGCGCCGATCAGCTCCTTGGCGAAGCCCTGCTGCAGGGCCTGCATGATGATGTTGGCCAGGTTCTGCGGATCGCTGCCGTGGGCCTTGATCAGCTCCGGCAACACCCGTTCGCGGTATTCGTCGCGGCTGAGTCGGACCTTGCGGCCAAAACCGTCGGTGGCCTCGAGGAACTCGGGACCGGCCGGCTGTGACGCGGCCGGCTCCGATGACTCGGATGCCTCGGTCGACCCGGTCGGACCTGCGGGTCCGGATGACTCGCCCGGCCCGGACCCGGGCGCTCTGGGTTGCTGAGACTTGTCGGGCTCGCCGTCGGCGCCGGCGGGTTTGCGCTTGAACTTGTCGAACAGGGCCATGGATCGCTCGCGGAAGAAGGGCGAAGCACAGTAGGGAGTCTCGAGCCCGACACCAACCGCCCCAACGGATTCCACCCGGCGATCGAGCCGCGGGCGTCGCACCGGGTCAGGAGCCGCCGAGGCGGCGGCGCAGGTCCTGAGCGCGTGCGTGACCCGGGTCGAGGGCAAGGGCCCGGCCGACCGAGTCGCGGGCGGCGGCGACGTTGCCGAGCGCGCATTCGACCAGCGCGCGCAGGAACCAGAACGGCGCCGATGCGCGGTGGCGGGACTCGAGCCTGGCGAGCAACGCCGACGGATCGGGTGGCGGCGCCGACTGCCAGATGCCCTCGAGGGCCTCGAACAGGCGGCCGACGTCCTGCCGCAGTGGCGGCTCGGGATGTTCGAGGGCAGCCATGACCTCGCGCGTCGCATCCGCCGCCCGGCCCGCGGCCGTCAGCGCCGCCGCGGCGCGGAGCCGCAGCGATGGCGGCGGCGCATCCGCGACGGCCTCATCGCCACCGGCGAGACCATCCAGATAGCGCGCCTCGGCGCTGGCAATCCCGTGTCCCGTCACGGTCGCCGCGGCGCGACGCGCGACGACGTGATCGCCGGCGGCCAGGGCGGCCCAGCCTTCCGCGAGCAGCTGCTGGCAGGCGGCGGCAGCGACGGCGGCGGGCGCATCGGCGTTCCGGTTGCAGGCCGCGAGCCGCGCCAGCTCCGGGCCGAGCCGTTCCATCGCGGCATGGTCGCCGCGCAGAACCGCGATGCGATACAGCGAGTTGGCGAAGTGGATCCTGTTCTCGTCGACCTCACCGTCGATCCGGGCGCGGAAGATCGGCTCGGCCCGACGCAGGTCGAGATCCTGATCGCGGAACACGGTGGGCACCCATTCGCAGAGCGGCGTGAAGGTGACCGTCGAACCACGACGCACGCGTTCCACCTCGCGCCATTGCCCGGGGTGACCGTCGAAGACGTAGGGCAACCAGTAGGTGGCGTGGGTGCGGAAGTCCTGGGCGATGACCCGCGATCGACCCGGGACCAGGGCGGGACCGAACGTGGCGAAGATCGCGTTGGTCAACGCCCAGTCCTTGGCGGCGTCGACGAACAGGATCTCGATCGGCCCCTCGTCCCAACCGGCGTCGAGCAATGAACCAGGCCGGCACTCGATCCGCTGGCCGTATGCGCGCGTCTGCTGCGCGAACAACGGCAGGAAGCTGTCGCCGTCGGCGAAGCCGGCCGCGGTCGCGGCATCGACGTAGCCGGTCATGTAGTGATCCCGCCACTCGAACAGGTCGTAGGCGAGGACCTTGCGATCGCTGCCGCATTCCTCGAGTCCATGCGCCAGGGCCGCGGTGCTGGCGCCGAGCCATGGTCCGAGATCGACGACCGCGCCGAACCCTTCGTAGGTCGCCGCCGTCACCCAGCTCAGGTACTGCTCCTCCTCCGCGGTCAGCATGCACGGGATCCGACGCACGGCAGCGGGGATCGCGCGCGCGGTCCATGCTGCTGCCGTCGGTGCTGGTTCCTGATCGCTCATGGCGGCGAGCGACGGTAGCGCCGACGCCGAACCGCGCACAAGCACATTGCGCCCGCCGCGCCCGGCGACTACTCGGCCGCGACCCGCAGCACCGGGATGCGCTGCTTCTTGTGCTTCCACGTGTGGTGGGGTTCGACCGGCTCCCGGTGGCGATCGTGGGCGCGCTCCTGATTGTTGGTGATGCGCAGCACGAGCCAACCGGCTAGCAGGCCGGAGATCACCGTGCACAGACCGGCGGCGACGTGCAGCCATGCCGCCGCCACGAGTTCCTCGACCGTCGTCTTGTCACTCAGCATGTAGCCGAGGGCCAACCCCGTGCCGAGCAACGCCGCTGCCCACCAGGTGGCGAGCAGGCCGTGGTTGGCCTGGACCGAGGCATCGCCATCGGCATCGGCCTCGGCGCTGAGCCGGTCGGTCTCGCTGATGACGGCGTAGGGACGCGCGAAGTTGACGAACGGCACGAACCACGATGCGATGGCCCAGGACGGGGCCCAGTGCACGTGCGCGTTGATCAGATGCGGCAGGTTGACGCGGGCGGTCCACAGCCACCACAGGAACAGGCTGCCGACCGCGGCCAGCGCGATGACGGCCCAGACGCCGAGGCCGAACAGCCAGGCATCGGCGGCCGCCGTCGGGAACTCGGCGCCGGCCGCGAGCCCGTTGGCGAGCCGGAGCTGACCGGTGCCGACGACGATGCCGAGGATGCCGAGCAGGGCGAACGCGAACATCGCCGCCGCCGTCGACCAGCCGAGCGGCCGCAGCGAAGTGAACGGACCGTGGATCGCGGCGCGGTGGTGCGGATGCCTGGCCTGATGCTGCGCCCGTGACTCGACGGACAGCAGGCCGCGAACCTCGATCGCGAGCACGGCCTGGCTGTGATCCTCACGTCGCAGCCGGGTGTCGGCCGCGATCTGGCCCTTGCGCACGAGCTTGCGCAGCCCGCGGGGACCGAGCGGCCCCATCTCTTCTTCGCCGATCAGAACGAACCACTTCTTCGTAGCCATGAAGACCTCCAGTTGCGCGGTTGCCGCATTGTAGTTTCAGGCGCGGCTCACCACCCGCGCCGGCCCGTCGGTCGAATGCGCACCGCGCCTCCAACAAGGGCGTAGCCCGATCCGAGCCCGGCCGCAGCCGGGTCACGGTCCGCGGCAGTCGACCGGCCGGCAACCGTTCCCGCCTCGGCCCGGGAACTCCCACGGTGACTCGCGTAGCACCGCCCCCTATCGTGCCGCGCCCGATACCCCCCTTTTCTGCTTGGAGACCCCACACATGCGATTCCCACTGCTCGCCGCCACTCTCGCCACGTTCTGCCTCGCCGTGCCCACAACTGCCCAGAAGGTCCAGGTCTTCGGCAACCAGCACGGTGAGCGCGGCGCCTCGACCCAGATCCTGTTCGGCGACGGCATCGCCGGCGGCGTCTCGATCGAGTACGGCCAGCCGATCTGGAAGGACAGCTACAACGCGATGCTCGACCAGCTCAAGGGCAAGCTGAACCGCCTCGGCAAGGACTGGTGGACGACGATGACGACGAGCTTCACGCTCGACATCGCCGGCACCGTGGTCCCCGCCGGCAGCTACCTCGTCGGCCTCGACTGCGACAAGGACGGCAAGTTCGCACTGGCGCTGCTCGAAGCGACCAAGGGACTCAAGCACGGCGCCCTGCCGTTCGCCATGGGCAAGGAGGGCATGAACTGGAAGCCCGACTACCTGGTCCCGCTGCAGCTGAAGAAGGACGCCGCGGCCGAGGTCGTCGAGAAGATGACGATGACCATCGACCTCACCAAGGGCCTCGAGGGCGGCAGCTACACGCTGGCCTGGGGCAAGCACGAGCTCACGGCATCGATCACCGTCAAGGTCGGCAAGCAGAGCGACGACGACGATGACGACGAGGGCCACGGCGGCGGTGAGCACAAGGGCGGCGACGCCGACCACCGCCGCAAGAAGTAGCCGTACTTCGGCGCCCTGATGTTCGAGGCTTGCGCCGGCGCCTCGACTGATGCATAGTTATGCGCCTCTGACGCATAACTATGCCAACGACCCAGGACCCGAGAAACGATCGCCGGCAGCGCATCGTCGCGCTGCTGCGGAAGGCCGTGGTCAGGAACCAGCCCGAACTGCAGGACCTCCTCGCCGACGACGGCTTCGTGGTCAATCAGGCGACGCTGTCGCGCGACCTGCGCGACCTCGGCGTGATGAAGGGCAAGGACGGCTACGAGTTGCCGACCACGCAGAATCCGCTGCCCGGTGACGAACGACAGGGCCTGCTGCAGGCGTTGCAGAGCTGGCTCGTCGATGCCACCCCGGCGCAGAACCTCGTCGTGCTCCACACCCCGGCCGGCGGCGCGCAGCCGCTGGCGCTGGCCTTCGATCGCGCCGCGCTGCCCGGCGTCGTCGGCACCATCGCCGGCGACGACACCGTGCTCGCGATCTGCGCCGACGCCCAGAAGGCACGGTCGCTGTGCAAGCGGCTGCTCACCGACCGGGGGCGACGCGGATGACGGCGACCAAGACCTGCGCCATCGTCGGCGCCTCGGGATACACCGGCCGCGAGCTGCTGCGACTGCTGCGGCAGCATCCGAGCCTGCGCGCCGACGTCATCATGACGGCGCGCCCCGGCG
>JAGQRA010000857.1 GCA_020425885.1 Planctomycetota bacterium
GAGCGGGACCGAGTCCCGAAGGCGTCGGCGCAGATGCAGCCGCGCTGACTTCGGCCCGGCCGCCAGCGTTTCGAACTTCGCGCGAACACGGCGCCGCTCCGTCTCGCTGCCCCGGATGAGGACATGAACATGAAAACTCTCCGGTTGCTTTCCCTCCTTCTCGGTCCGGCGCTCGCCGCCCAGACCATCACCGTGTTCCCCGACGAATACGCGGCCGTTCCCGAAGGCCCGTTCTCGTCGCCGAACCTGCCGTTGGCGTCCGGCACCTCGCGGGTGCAGATCGTCTACGAAGCCGTCGATCTGGCCATCCCGAGCGGTCATCAGATCACCAGGGTCGGGTTCCGTGAAGACGGCGGCATCACCCAGGTCGACCCTGGCCACAGCCTGCAGCTGGAGATCCGCATGGGCTACACCCAGGAGACGGCGCTCACCCTCGGCGGCAACTTCGCCAACAACTACTCGAGCACCCCGGTCACCGTCTTCGGTCCGGGCCTCTACACCCTGCCGCCGTTGCGCGATGCCAACAGCCCGCTGCCCAATGGCCAGCTGTTCATCAACCTGACGACTCCGTTCGCCTACGATCCGTCGCTGGGCAACCTCGTCGTCGAGTATCTGATCTACGGCAACTCCAACGCCGGGGCGGCCTGGACCTACCGTCTCGATCGCGGCGACTACTACTCGCCGGTCACGAACGGTCCTGCCGGTTGTCCCGGCAGCAGCGGCATTCCGAGCCTGACCCTGCAGCCCCTGCGCCCCGGCCTCTACTTCAGCGCCATGGTCACCAACGCGCCGTCGAGCAGCTTCGGTCTGCTGATCCTCGACTTCGGCAATCGGCTGCAGACCCCGTTCAGCCTGCAGAGCCTGGTGCCCGGCATCCAGCCGAGCTGCATGGGGCAGATCAGCCTGGCCGGGCCCTCGAGCCTGCCGGGGCTCACGAACACCAGCGGCAGCAAGAACTGGTCGTTCATCATCCCCAACAACGCCGCGTTCATCGACTACGACATCTCCTGCCAGGCGGCGTTCTTCGACTTCTTCGTCCCCGGCGGAGCGATCGTCAGCAATGGCGCCCACGTCCTGGTGGCGAGCCGGCCGCGGACGTCGATCCTCGCCGCGAGCGGGCCGCCGGCGGTGGTGACGACGGGGTCGGTGAGCCAGTACTACCATCCCGTCGCGTTCTTCGCCCACCAGTAGCCCGCGGTGTCGAGCGGTCGAGCGTGCGTCGCGGTATGCTGCCGGCGCCTGGCGCGCCGGACGGGAACCCGTTGTGGTCGCCGGCGCTGCCGCGACCACCGTGACCACCACCTCCGAACGCGATCGCCTGGCGGACCTCGTCGCGCGCTGCATCCTGTTGCTCGAATCGGGTGACGGCGAGGCCGCGGATCGGCTGCTCGAGGAGGACCAGGCCCTGGCCGCCGAAGCTCGCCAGCAGCTGCAGGCGCTACGCGAATGCGGGCTGCTGCGGGACGGCTCGTCGCGCAAGTTGCCCGCGGCGATCGGTCCCTACCGCGTGCTCGAGCTGATCGGTTCGGGCGGCATGGGCTCGGTCTATCTCGCCGAGCAGAGCGAGCCGGTGAGCCGACGGGTCGCGGTCAAGGTCATCCGGCCGGGCATGGACACGCGTGAGGTGCTGGCGCGGTTCGCGGTCGAACGCCAGACCCTCGCCACGCTCAATCACCCCAACATCGCCAAGGTCTACGACGCCGGCACGACCGAGGCGGGGCATCCGTACCTGGTCATGGAGTACGTCGCCGGTGAACCGCTGGCCGACTACTGCGATCGCCGCCGCCTGTCGCTGCGCCTGCGCGAACAGCTCATGATCGAGGTCTGCGAGACCGTTCAGCACGCCCACAACGCCGGCATCCTGCATCGCGACCTGAAGCCGTCGAACATCCTCGTCGTCGATGAGGCCGGGCGGGCGCGGCCGAAGATCATCGACTTCGGCGTCGCCAAGTGGACGCAGCCCCGGCTCCAGCTGGTGACGCTGCTGACGCAGCACGGCAGGCTGCTGGGCACACCCGAGTACATGAGTCCGGAGCAAGCCGGGCACCGCGTCGACATCGACAGCCGCAGCGACGTCTACTCGCTCGGCGTCATCCTGTTCGAGTTGGTGTCGGGGTGCCTGCCGACCGACTCCGAGCAGCTGCGCAAGGCGAGCCATGCCGAGGTCGAGCGCATGTTGCACGAGCGCCCGGCACCGGCGCCGAGCGCGCGCTTCCGGGCCCTGGCCGCCGAGCGCGCGGCGACCGTGGCCGCGGCGCGCGGTGGCGATCCGCGCGGCGTCTGTCGCGGGCTGCAGGGCGAGCTGGACTGGATCTGCCTGAAGGCGCTCGAGAAGGACCGCAACCGGCGCTACCGCATGCCGGCCGACCTCGCCGCCGACCTGCAGCGCCACCTGGTCGGCGATCCCGTGCTCGCCGGGCCGCCGAGCGCGTGGTATCGCTTCCGTTGTTTCGCCGTGCGCCACCGGCTGCAGGTCGCGGCGGCAGCCATGGTGCTGCTGTCGATCGTCGTTGGCCTGATCGTCAGCCTGACCCTGTTGGCCCAGGTCCACGACGAGGCCGAGCGCGCCGCGGTCAACGAGCGATGGGCGACCGAGGCCGTCAACGAGCTGTTGACCAAGGTCGCCGAGGGGCCGCTGGCGCAGGCGCCCGGCGCCCAGCCGCTGCGGCGCGACCTGCTGCTGTCGGCGCTGCGCTTCCAACAACGGTTCGCCGCCAGCCATCGCGACGATCCGGCGCGCGCCGAGGAGCTGGCCCGTGCCCACAGTCGCGTCGGACTGGTGCAGTCGCTGCTCGGCGACCACGAGCAGGCCATGATCAGCTATGGCGAGGCCGTTGCGGTGTTCGATCGCCTGATCGCGATCGAAGCAGGACGGCTCGAGCTGCGGCGGCAACGCGGCGGCCTGCTCAGCACGATGGCCGCCGATGCCCTGCATCAAGGCGATCATCCGGCAGCACAGGAACTGCTCGACGCGGCCGAGGCCGAGATCGGCGCGGTGTTGCAGGAGAATCCCCGCGACGTCGAGGCGCTACGAGTGCTCGGCCAGGCGCTCACCAATCGGGCGGCTCTGGCGTATCACACGGACAGGAGCGAGGACGCGATCGCGGCCTATCGACGGGCCCTCGGATTGTCGGATCGGCTGGTCAGCATCGGTGCCGCCGGCGACGGCGATCGCACGTCGCAGGCCAATCGGCTGCTCGGACTCGCTGTCGCGTGCCTCGGTCGGGGACGCTGTGATGATGCCGAGCGCTACCTTCAGCAGGGCCATGCGATCATGTCGGAACTGGTGGCGGTCGCACCCGCCGACCGCAATCGGCGTGACACCCTCGCCAATCTGGCGAGCATTCGCGGCAACGTCGCCGATCGCTGCGATCGGCACGACCAGGCCATCGAGTTCTGGCAGAGCGCAGCCGAGACGTGGCGCCGGCTGACCGACGATTTCCCGAATGTGCCGGAGTACCGACACCGGTTCGCGGGCAGCTTGATCAACATCGCGAACGGGCGGTCCGACGCTGATGATGCGACCGCCGCGATGGCGCTGCTCGATGACGCGATCCACCAGTTGCGCATCGCGGTGCAGGTCGCGCCGCGCAACGCGGGTTTCCAGCAGCGGCTGGTCATGGCCCTGGTCCGGCGCGCGCGGCTCGAGCTGGAGGCCGGTCCGGCCGAGGGCGTCGTCGCCGTCGTCGACGAACTGCTCGAACTCGATACTCCCCGCGACGTCGGCCGCCGCGGGGCGGCCGAGATCCTGTGCCGCCAGCTGTCGCAGCTCGCGCGGGCGCATTCCGAGCCGCCGGCCGATCTCGGCAGCAGGGCGCGATCCCTGGTCGAGGCGCTGGTCGGCGCTGGCGAGCTGAGCCGGGAGCAATTGGCCGAGGAACCCTGGTGTGTGACGCGAAGGTGATCGGCGGTGAGGTCGGGCCGATTCTTCGCATGATCCGCGAACGGCAGCCGGGCCGGTCTCGCTGCTTTCCGTACCCGAGGCCCGAGAGAACGCATTGACCGACACCTCCGAACCGGACCCACGTCGCTACGACGCGCTGTTCGCACGCAACCTGCCGGCGCTGGTCGCCTACGTACGGGCTCGCGTCGGCGGTGCCTTGGCCGCTCGCGAGTCGATCAGCGACCTGGCCCAGTCGGTGTGCCGCGAGGTGCTCAACGACATCGACCAGCTGAGCTTCGACTCCGACGAGGCGTTCCGCGCGTTCCTGTTCCTGCAGGCCTCGCGCAAGATCGTCGACCGCTCGCGCTTCCATCGCATGGAACGCCGCGACCCGGCCTGCGAGCTGCGGCTGCCGACCGCCGCCGATTGCCTCGGACCGCTGCAGGAGCTGATGCAGGGTGCGACCCCGTCGCGGTTCGCCGAGGCCCGTGAGGAGTTCGAGCGCCTCGAGAACGCGATCACCGAGCTGCCCGATGCC
>JAGQRA010000858.1 GCA_020425885.1 Planctomycetota bacterium
AGTTCCACCTCGGCGGCGCCGACGAGACCATGACGATGGCGCGGCTGGCCGGAATCGGCGCCGAGCATCGCGTGTTGGACGTCGGCGGCGGCATCGGCGGGCCGGCGCGGATGCTGGCGCAGCACCTCGGCTGCGACGTCACGGTGCTCGATCTGTGTGCCGAGTACTGCGACGTCGGTCGGGGGCTGACGCGGCGCGCCGGGCTCGGCGATCGGGTACGGTTCCAGACCGCGAGCGCGCTGGCGATGCCGTTCGCCGATGCGACGTTCACGGCCGGCTGGACGCAGCACAGCTCGATGAACATCGCCGACAAGGTCGGCCTCTACGGCGAGCTGCACCGGGTGCTGGCGCCCGGGGCGAAGCTGTCGATCCACGAGGTCATGGCGGGACCTGCGGGCCGGTGCACTTCCCGGTGCCGTGGGCCGGGGAGCCAGCGATCAGCTTCCTCTGCCGACCCGACGAGCTCCGCGGCGTGATCGCCGCCGCAGGATTCCGCGAGGTCGCCTGGAACGACGTCACCGAACGCGCCGGAACCTGGGTCGGGCAGCGGATCGCCGCGGCCCAGGCGGCAAATCGGCCGGCGCCGGACCACCGGCGCTCGGCATCCATCTCATCCTCGGCCCGGAGGCGCCGGCGATGCTCGCCAACATGCAACGCAGCATCGCCGAAGGGCGGCAACAGGTCGTGCAGGCGGTGTTCGAGCGCGCCTGAGGCCGGGACCGGGACTGCACGCCGAGCTGCCTGAACCACGCGCGGTCAGGTTCGAGATGTCCGTGCCGCTCGTGACCTCGGGCACCGCGCGCGCCTGTACCATCTCGGCAACCGCCGACGCAGTTCTTCATGCAGGCGACCGGCGCGCTCCAATGCACGCCCCCCAAGCTGCCACTCCCGGACAGCCACCACCCTACCGAGGACACAATGAAGAATCTGCGCGCGCTCCCGCTCTTCGCCACCTGCATCCCGCTCCTCACTACGCCCGCCGCCGCCCAGGAGAAGTACTGGGTCGCGGGGTCCACCGGCGCCACCCAGATCGACACCAGCGGCTTCGTCCATCAGGCCGTGCCGCCATCAGGTGGCCGCGACTTCGCCGTCGCGCCGGACGGCAAGGTGTGGATCCCGAACGGCGCCATCACCGTGCTGAACTCCGACGGCACCCTGTTCACGACGATCACTGCGGCGGTGTCGGCCTACTCGATCGCCTTCGACCGGGCCGGCCACGCCTGGGTCGCCGGCAGCAGCGGCAACGTCGAGGAATTCGACGCCGCCGGCACGTCCCTGGGCGTGACCTTGCTGCCCACCGGCCAGCCGCGCTGCATCTGCGTCGACGCCGATGGCAACAAGTGGATCGCGCACCGCATCGGCCCGCCCGGCGCCCTGAGCCGTATCGACGCCGTCACCGGCACCGTCACCACGCACAGCCTGCCGACCACGTCGTTGATCCTGCCGATCGGCGTCTACGCCGACTGCCGCGGTTTCGGCAACTCGAGCCACATCTGGACCGTCGGCGACAACCGCGGCGCCGGCGAGCTCGTCGAGTTCGACGCCGCCGGCAACTACATCGGCACCGTCGTCATCAGCACATCGGCGCGACTGCAATGGTTGTCGGGTGACTGCAACGCGAGCGGACTCACCACCGCGATCTGGGTCGGTGACTGGAGCAATGGCGACCTGCACCGCGTCGACGTCGCCACCGGCGGCGTGACGACTTATCCGCAGACCAACGGCGTCGGCGGTGTGACCTTCGACGGCTTCGGCGACCTGTGGGTCACGATGCGCGGCACCGGCCACGTGCGGCGCATCGACGAGGCCACCGGCGGCGTCGAGATCGACGCGGCGGCCGGCGCCACCACGCAGATCAGCACCCGCTGGCAGTACGCGACGGTGGTCGATCCGCTCGGCGACCTCGACCTCGACAACACACCGAACATCTTCGAGGTCATGGCCGGCTCGTCGCCGTTCGACGCCTGCTCGACCCCGGCCGCCAGCTTCTCGATCGGCGGCACTACGGGTATCGGCTCGACGATGTCGTTCGACTGCCTGGCCGCACCGGGCGACCTCACGCTGATGGCGTTCTCGTTCGGCCTGTCGGCGACGCCGTTGACCGTGCCGGGGATCGCCTGCGCCGTCGACCTCGATCCGACGCTGATCACCGGAACGCTGGCGCTGATCGGACCCGCCGGCGTGTCCCTCTCGATCCCGAACTTCGCCGGCCTCATCGGGCAGCAGATGTTCTCGCAGGGGCTCAACGTCAACGGCGCGACCTTCACCAACGTCGCGCCGGTGATGTTCTTCTGACTTGCGAGTGCCGGTCTCGACCGCCCGCGAAGATCACTGCTCGACGACCGAGGCTGCCACACCTGGCCTGACGGGCGGCGGCGTACGCCTCCCGCGATAAGCTGACGGCGATGAAGGTGCTGCTCGCATTCGCTGCGCTCGTCATGTCAGCGGCCACCACGGTTGCGCAAGCCACCCTCGTGGTCGGCCCGGGCGGCTTCTCGACCATCGACGGCGCGTTCGCGGCCGCCGCGCCGGGCGACATTGTGCTCGTCCATCCGGGGACCTACGCCATGGCCTCCTCGCTCGACAAGGGCGTGACCATGCGGGCA
>JAGQRA010000859.1 GCA_020425885.1 Planctomycetota bacterium
AGTTCGAGCTGCCGATCCCGAACTGGCCCGGCCTCGTCGGCCTGCACTTCCACAACCAGGCCGTCGTGCTCGATGCCGGCAGCAACGCCGTCGGCGCTGTCGTTTCCGATGCCGCCGAGGGCGTGATCGGGCACTGGTAGGACGGCGTGCCCTTCGGCGCAGCGGGCCAGGCGATGGCGTTACCCGTTGCGAACTGGTCGAGATCGACCTTTCCGTCGTCGAGTGTATGCCGAAGACCAGGCGGATGGGCCTGGGTGACCCGTTTCCCGCTCAGCGCTGGTTCTGCAGCTGCAGCAGCGGCATCACGATCGCGATGACGATGCCGGCGACGACGACGGCCAGCATGACGATGATCAGCGGCTCGAGCACCGAGGTCAGCTTCTGGGTGGCGAGGTCGACCTCCTCGTCGTAGCTGGCGCCGATCCGTTCGAGCATCTCCTCGAGGTTGCCGGCCTGTTCGCCGACGCCGACCATGTAGGAGATCGTCGGCGGGAACACGCCCGACATCTTCATCGGCGTGGCGATGTCGGTGCCCTCGATGACGCGGTCGTGGACGGTCTGCAGGGCGTTCTTCAGCACCTTGTTGTCGAGCACGCTCTTGGTGACGTCGATGGCCTGCAGCGCCGGCACGCCCGAACGCAGCAGCGTCGCCAGCGTGACCGAGAAGCGCGCCATCGATTGCTTGCGCATCAGGTCGCCGAACACCGGCAGCCGCAGCTTGAGCTTGTCGAAGGCGAGGCTGCCGCGGTCGCTGTTGATGAACAGCTGGAACGCGATCGTCAGCAGCAGCAGTCCGACCAGGACCAGCAGCCAGTAGTTGACCAGGAAGTCCGAGGTCGTGATCAGGATCTCGGTCGGCAGCGGCAGGTCCTCGCCGCGGCCCTTGATGAGCTGGGTGACGCGCGGCACCACGAACGTCATCAGCACGGCGACGACGATGACACCGACGATGACCATGATCGTCGGGTAGATCAGGGCGGCGCCGACCTTGTTCTTGAGCCGCGCCTGGGCCTGCAGGAAGCCGGCCAGGCGGACCAGCACCTTGTCGAGCGCGCCCGAGGACTCGCCGGCCTTGACCATGTTGGAATAGAGCGGGCTGAAGTAGGCCGGGTGCTGCAGCACGGCGTCGCCGAACGGCATGCCCTGGGTGACCTTCTCGCGGATGTCACGGAAGGTGCCCTCGATCTTCTTGTCCGGGGCCTGCTCGATGATCATGCGCATGACCTCGGCGAGCGGGATGCCGGCCTGCAGCAGCGCCGCCATCTGTCGGGTGACGGCGCCGACCTGCTCGGTGCGCAGGCGATTGGGGTAGTCGACGCCGGTGACGCCGCGGATCTGCAGGCCGCGCTTGGCCTTCTTCTTCGACTCCTTGATGTCGGTGACGAAGAGCTTGTCCCGCTTCAGCTTGGAACGCGCATCACGCGCCGTGTCGGCGTCGATGATGCCCTTCTTCACCTTGTTGTCGGTGTCGATCGCCTTGTATTCGAAGATGGGCATGCGTGGTCCGCGTCACATCACGTCGAGCTGGGTCACGCGCAGGACTTCCTCGGGCGTGGTCATGCCGAGCATCAGCTTCTCGACCCCGTTCATGCGCAGCGTGACGAGGCCGCGCTCGATGGCGCCGCGCTTGATGACGCTGGCGGTGGATTTGTTGACGATCTGCTCCTGGATGATCTGGTCGATCGGCATCACCTCGTAGATCGCGGTCCGGCCCGAGAAGCCGGAACGGAAGCACTCGTCGCAGCCCTTGCCGAGCAGGATCTTGCCGTCGGGGAACTGATCGGGCGAGAGCTTGAGGTCCTCGAGCAGGTAGCGCATCTTCTGGTCGGGCTCGACCGGCTCGCGGCAGTTGGGGCAGATCGTGCGCAGCAGGCGCTGGGCGACGACGAGCAGCACCGATGACGAGACCAGGTACGGCTCCAAGCCGATGTCGATCAGACGCGTCATCGTCGACGCCGAGTCGTTGGTGTGCACGGTCGAGAACACCAGGTGTCCCGTCAGCGCCGCGCGGATGGCGATGTCGGCGGTCTCGGCGTCGCGCACCTCGCCGACCATCATCACGTCCGGATCCTGGCGCAGGAACGAGCGCAGGCCGGCGGCGAAGGTCAGCCCCTTCTTGGTGTTGACCTGGACCTGGCTGATGCCCTCGAGGTTGTATTCGACCGGGTCCTCGATGGTGAGGATGTTGAGGTCGGGCGCGTTGATCGCGTCGAGGCAGGCGTAGAGCGTCGTCGTCTTGCCCGAGCCGGTCGGGCCGGTGACGAAGATGATGCCGTGCGAGTAGTTGATGTAGCGCTCGATCTGGCGCTGGCCGTCGTCGGAGAGGCCGATCTGATCGAGCGAGTAGATCTTGGTCGTCTTGTCGAGGATGCGGAAGACGACGCGCTCGCCACCGGCGACCGGCACCGTGCTGATGCGGACGTCGACGTCGCCGTCGCCGATGCGGATGCTGGCGCGGCCGTCCTGCGGCAGGCGGCGTTCGGCGATGTCCATCTTGCCCATGACCTTGACGCGGCTGACGATCGCCTCCTGCGCCCGCCGCGGCACCGACTCCATGTCGTAGAGCACGCCGTCGATTCGCATGCGCACCTGCAGGCGGTCCTGATAGGGCTGCAGGTGGATGTCCGAGGCGCGCAGCTTCAGCGCCTGGAACAGCAGCATGTTCACCAGCTTGATGACCGGCGCCTTGTTGGAGTCGAGCAGGTCCTCGGACTCCTGGATGTTCTCGGCGATGCTGACGATGTCGGTGTCCTTGACATCCTGCAGCGCCTCGTCGACGCCGTCGGCCTTGTGCCGGTAGGCGCGGTTGATCAGGTTGGCGATCTCGCCGCGACCGGTGAGGACGGCCTCGACCTCGCGCCCGAGCAGTGTCGCCAGGTCGTCCATCGGCTGGACCTCGAGCGGCCGGTTGGTCGCCACCTTGACGACCGAGCCGGTGTCCTCGATCGCGACCAGGCCGTGCGTGCGCGCGAACTGCACCGGCACGTCATGGATGAAGAAGCCCGGCACGCTGGTGCCTTCGAGGCTGCTGCGATACTCGAGGCCGAGGAAGTCGGCGAACAGCTCGAGGCACTTCGCCTCCGGCATGAAGTTCTTGCCGACGAGGATCTGATCGAGGTTCTGGCCGGTCTCGCGTTCTTCCTGCAGGGCGTCGGCGATCTGGCTCTCGCTCAGACCGGCGCGCCGCAGGAAGCCCTCGCGGAGGCGATCGCCCGAGGTCGGGCCCGGGGCCGTGCTGACGGGGGAGTCGCTCATCGCTGTTCGGTCCCGGAGTTGTTGGCGCCGGGCTGCGAGGCGCCCGGGTCGGTCGGCATGTTGGCCGGCTGCTTGGTGCGGTCGTAGAGCGGCATCTCGAAGATCCCCTGGTTGTCGAGGTCCTCGATCGTCGAACCCTCGTCGTCGAGCTTGCGGGCCTGGTCGCCGGCCGTGCCCGTCCACTTGCGATCCATGATGCGCAGCCGCCGCTCGCCGATGTACTCCTGCGCCTCGAGCTTCTTCTGCATGCTCAGGTGCGACAGGTCGTGGAAGTCCTCCTCGTCGAGGATGGTCGGCGTGACGAAGAAGTAGAGGTTGGTCTTGTTCGACTGGCGCTCGCTCTTCTTGAACAGGTAGCCGAGGATCGGGATGTCCTTCAGGAACGGGATGCCGCCGTCGCTCTCCGACTCGGAGTCCTCGATGACGCCGCCGACGATCATCGTCGCCTCGCTCGGCATCGTGACCTGGGTGCGGATGGTGCGGCTCAGCGTGACGCCGCCACCGGTCGCGGAGTTGGGGTCGAAGGCGCCGACGAAGCGGCTGACCTCGAGGTTGATGTTGAGCCGCAGGTAGCGATTGGGCGAGATCGTCGGCGAGATCTCGAGCGTGATGCCGGCGTCGCGCGGCTCGCCGGCGCCCTGCTGGGTGCCGGTCGCGTTCTGGGTGTTGTTCAGGGTCGGGCGCGACTCGCCGGTCGTCACGATCGCGGTCTCGTTGTTGTTCACGAGCACGCTCGGCAGCGACAGGATGTTGGCCGAGTCGTCGGTCGACAGCGCGTTGACGAGCAGCGGGATCGAGAAGCCGTTGCTGCGGATGAAACCGCCCGTCAGGCCCTGCAGCGGGTTGTCGAAGTCGGGCAGGCGGGTGTCGGCCAGGCCATCGTCGTCGGTGTCGCTGAACACCGACCGGCCGAAGTGGGTGTAGCCGCAGCCGCGGGTGTAGTCGCCGTTCTCGGGCAGGTCGAGCAGGCCGAGTTCGACGCCGAAGCGCTGCAGGTCACCGGTCGTCAGCTCGACGATGGCGGCCTCGATCAGCACCTGGGGCTGGCGCTGGTCGAGCTTGGCGATCAGGGCCTCGATCTGGGTGTATTTCGTCGGCGCGGCCGAGACCAGCAGGCTGTTGCTCTCCTTGTGGGCCTGGATGACCGTGCGTCGCGGCCGCGGCGCCGTGCCCTGTCCGGGGCCGCCGGTCTGGGCGCTGGCCTCGGCGTTGTTGTCCTCCTGCATGAACTGGTGCAGGGTGTCGCGCAGGTCGTCGGCGAGCACGTTCTTGAGGTAGATGACGCTGGCCTGGCCCTCGACGATCTGGCTCGGCAGATCCAGTCGCGCGATCAGCTCGAGCGCCTCGATGACGTGCTCCTGGATGCCGCTCAGCACCAGCGACTTCTGCGAGCTGATCTGCACGATCTTGAGCTGCGGCTGGTTGGTGGCGGCGGCCGCGCCGCCCGCACCCATGCTGTTGTCGGCGAGCACCTGCTGGCGGATCCGCTGCCTGTTCTCGAGCACGCTCTCGAGGATCGGCGCGATCTCCTCGGGGGCCGCGTACTGCAGCGGCACGACCTGAACCGTGAGGTTCGGCTGCTCGCCTTCGACGTCGACCAGTTCGAGCAGCTGGACCGCGGCGTAGACCTGCGGGCCGTAGCCCTGCAGCAGCAGGGCCGAGGGATTGCCGACGTTGCCCGTGACCACGCTGCCGCCGCCCTGGCCGGAGCCGGCGGCGGTGAAGAACTGACGCAACGAGTTGCCGGCGACGCTGGCGTTGGTGTGCTTGAACTGGACCGTGGTCAGGATCGGCACGCCGGTCTGGGTCTTGTACTTCGGCAGTTCCTCCGGCGTGACGTAGCGGGCGCCGCTGGTGATCTCGCGGGCGCGTACGCCGGTCAGCGAGATGATCTCGAGGATCTCGGAGGTGCCTTCCCCGCGCGGCACGATGGCGAAGCCCTTGATGTAGAGCATCGTCTGGAAGAAGCCGAAGAAGTCGTCCTGGAAGGTGTCGCGCTTGAACGACAGCGTGCCGAGGAAGGTGACGCGGTTGCCGCCGGCCGGCGTCATCAGCTCCTGCTCGTTGAACGTGAACGGGCGCTTGGTCACCTCCTGCGCCCACTTGACGAACTCGGGCAGCTCGAGGCCGTTGGTCTCGCTCATCGAGATGACGATCGAGTCGGTCTCCTCGTCGATGCGCATCACGGGTCGCGCCCCGGGATCCTGGCCACCGGGGTCCTGCTCGTTCTGGCCCCGGATCGGGAGCATGAGGACCACGGTCGCCACGACGGCAGCGCAGAGGCGGCTGATCCGGGCTCGGTCTGAGATCTCGCCACGAGGAAGGACTGGGTCGGTCATCTGTCTAGTTGTGCGCGTGCTTCGGTACGGAAGGACGAAGATCCATCTACGACCGGCAGGGTCGGGTTTTTATTTCGGTCGCATGATGCAAGGAAGCCGGAAGTCCGGGTTTCCGACTTTCCGATTGCACACGTTCGGTCGCATGGTTGCATTGCAACGCCACTTGGCGGGGTGACTCGCTCGGGCGTTGCTGCGAATGAAACTGTGCGATCTCATCACTCCTGACCTCGTCGAGGTTCCGCTGCAGGCCGCGGACAAGTGGCAGGCGCTGTCGCGCATCGCGGCGGTCCCGGTACGTGCCGGCCGCTATCCGGAATCCTTCGCCGCGTCCGTCGAGCAGGCCCTGGTCGTGCGCGAGCGCAGCATGACGACCGGCATGGAGAACGGCATCGCCATCCCGCACGCGGCCATCGATGGCATCGACGATCTGGTCGCCGTGCTGGGGCTCAACCCGGTCGGCATTCCGTTCGAGACCCTGGACGGGGCGCCGGCGACGATCGTGATCGGCCTGATCATCCCGCGGTCGAAGAAGCTGATGCATATCAAGACCCTGGCCGAGATCGCCAAGCTGCTGTCCCGGGCCGAGGTCCGCGATCGACTGTTGCGCTGCACCGCGGCCGAGGAGGTCGTGTTGACCCTGAACGAACTCCAGGCGCAGCCGGGCTGAAGCGGCGCTGGCGGCGACGGCATGCCGATCCGCGACCGGACGCTATCGTGAGCAGGATGGACAGCTCCGTCGACAGCGCACATCGAGCGGGGGCCCGCCACGGCTCGCGGCATGTCCGCGCGGTCGTGTTCGGCGCGTTGCTCGCGCTGGCGCTGTCGGGATTGCCCGCGCTGCGGCTACAGGCGACCGGTATCGACCGACTCGGAGTCGAGGATTGGCTCGGCCTGTTGCTGCCGATCGCGGTCGGGGTCGGTCTCGGTCGGATCGGCCGCCGGTCGCGGCCGTTCCTGTTCGTCGTCGCCATCGCCGTGGCTGTCGTCGCCGCCACCGCGGCGCTGGCCGTTGCACTGATGCTGGCTCGCGTCGGCGCTCTCGGCCTGCTCGGCGCGATCGGAGCCGCGCATGGGGTCGGTCTCGGTGTGTTGGCGCCGCGCAGCGGTCAGCATGGGCCGTGGCGCTGGTCGATACCGGCAGTCGGAGGGCTTGCCGCCGCCGCGGTGATCGCGATCTCGAACCACCCCGCCATCGTCGAGCTCCGCGCCGGTCCAGCGCTGGCCATGACGCTGGTGTTGGCTCCGGTCCTGGCACTGTTCACCGCGGCCGCCCTGGGATCGCCGCCGCGCTCGCCGATGACGTCGCGCTGGCACGCGGTCACGCTCGTCCTCGCGCTGGTGGTCGCGATCGGCCTGATCCGGATCGGTGTGTCGCAGGCGATCCGGCTCGACGTGCCGCCGCA
>JAGQRA010000860.1 GCA_020425885.1 Planctomycetota bacterium
AGGATCAGCAACAGCAGCAGCAACAACAGCAGCAGGAGCAGCAGGGCAAGGACCAGCAGCAACAGCAGGGCGGGCAGAAGCAGAACCGCCGCGAGAACGACACTCCCGACCTCGTGCAGCAGCCGCAGCAGGGCGAGCAGCGACAGCCCGGTGAGCAACAGCAGCAGGGCGAGCACCAGCAGCAGCCGCAACCGAGCGGCGATCCACAGGGCGGCCGCGAGCAGATCACGCCTGGCGAGAACCGGCAGGGCAAGGCACCTCCCGAAGGCGAGGCCGGCCCCGGCAACCCCGGTCAGGGTTCCGAGAGCTGGGGCGAACTGCAGCCCTACCTGAACTCGCTCAAGAACCGCGGCTCACCGCCGAAGGTGCCGCCGAAGTACCGCAAGTACTGGGAGGCCTACCTCAAGAACCGGCGCGAGGCCGGCAAGGAAGGCGGCGGCAAGTAGCGAGCAGCAGCGACCCGGAGCGAAGCGCTCGGCCGATTACTCGGCCGGGCACTCGAGCGAAGCGCTCGGCCGATTACTCAATCGAAGCCGTCGCTGGCCAGGATCGGTTCGCGCCGCGCCGAGATGTTGGCGCACAACGCGATGGCCAGCATCGCCGCCAACGCCGAGCTGCCGCCATAGCTGACGAGCGGCATCGGCAATCCCGTCGCCGGGATGAGCCAGCCGCAGACGGCGATGTGGAGCAGACTCTGCGAACCGATCCAGGCCGCGACGCCGACGCATACCAGGCGACCGAAGCGTTCGCGGGTGCGTTGCGCGGTCTGCAGCAGCGAGACGACGAGCCCGCAGATGACGGCGATGACGAGCAGGCAGCCGAGCCAGCCGACCTCCTCGCCGATGACGGCGAAGACGTAGTCCTCGCTGCGGTACGGCAGGAAGTCGTATCGATTCTGCGGGCCCTCGCCCAGCCCGAAACCCGACAGGCCGCCACCGCCGAGCGCGATCAAGGCCTGCCAGGGCTGGTAGCCCGGACCACGCAGTCGATCGCGGACGGTCGGTGCGTCGAGCACGCGGTCGGTCCACGACCAGTGCTCGAGCCAGACCTGCACGCGCTGTTGCTGATAGCCGTGCATGAACCAGAAGTAGCCGACGACCGCCACCGCGGCCCCGATGGCGAGCACGCAGAGGATGCTGCGCGCCGAGGCCCCGGCCGCGTAGCACATCGCCAGCAGGATCGGGCCGAGGACGAGCGAGCTGCCGAGATCGGGCTGGCGCATGATCAGCAACGCCGGCACCGCGACGACGAGCATCGGCACGATCAGACCGTCGAAGGTCCTGGCCCGGCTCTTGAACCGCAGCAGCGCCGCCAGCGCCATGACGACACCGAGCTTGGTGAACTCGGCGGGCTGGATCGAGAAGCCCGGCAGCGCGTACCAGCGGCGCGAGCCGTTGATCTCGGGAGCGAAGAAGAACAGGCCGACCAGGGCCAGCAGACAGCCGGCGTACAGCACCCATGAGGCGCGCAAGTAGTGCACGTAATGCGGCACCACGACGAAGGTGCCGAGGCCGACGCTGCACAGCAGGAACAACGCCTGCCGTCCCTGCTGATCGCCGAAGAAGGCATCGTCCATGGTCGCCGAGCCGATGAACATCAGTCCGCACAGCGCCAGCGCCGCGACCGCCAGCAGCGGCCAGGGATCGACCCGGGAGAACACCGCGAGACCCTTCATCGACCGCTCCCGAGAGGCAGATAGCGACGGCAAAGGTCGGGTCGGGTCGCGAGTTCAGCGAGCACCTGCGCCACCATGCCGCCGGCGGCCGTCGCGCCGTGGGTGCCGTCGCGCACCCAGTAGATCACCGAGCAGAAGCACAGCTGCACGCCGGCCGGCGACGCGGTCGGCAGGTAACCCGCGAACCACGCGTTGTTCTCGTTGTCGTCGCCGATCTCGGCGGTACCGGTCTTGCCCTCGACGGCGAAGTTCCTGAGACCTATGACGTCATCCGCCGTCCCCCACTCGACGCAGGCGCGCAGCCCCTTGCGCACGAGCTCGAGTTCGGCAGCGACCGCATCCAGGTCGACGACGGGACGCGCCGCACCGGCCACCATGCCGAGCGTCGGCAGGCGGCCGGTGGCGATCCCGGCGTAGGCGCGGGCGACGGCCAGCGGCGTGGCGGCGACGCCGTAGCCGATCGCGCGTTGCGGCACACTGGCGGCGTAGGCCAGCCGCGGCGAGTACCACGGGAAGCCCGGTACCCGATCCTGCCAGCTGGCCGCGAACTCGCTGCCGGCCGCGGACGGCAGCAGGCCGAAGCGCTGCAGCGCGCGCTCGACGCCGTCGGCCCCGAGCCCGACCGCAACCTGGTAGAAGAACCGGTTGCACGACTTCGCGATCGCGGCGACCGGGTCCTTGCCCTCATCCCAGTGCAGGTGACGGCCGCAGGCGCTGAGCTTCATGCTGCCGTACTCGAACGGGCCGGAGCATGGTTCGATTTCGGCCAGCGGCTTGTGCGGGCGTCCGAGCATCTCGCTGCTCAGCTGCTCGACCAACACAAACGGCTTGACGACCGAGCCGAGCGAGCCGTTGCCGAACCAGACGACGCCGGGCACCTGCCGCGCCGCGGTGCCGTGCAACGGTGCGCCGGCCACCGCCAGCACGTCCCCGGTCCAGGCATCGATGACGGCCATCGCCGCGGCGACCCGGCTTTGATTCTCGATCTCGGGATGCTCGGCCGCCATCCGGTCACAGGCTTCGCCGACGTGGCGCTCGACGAGGCGCTGCAGCTCGCCGTCGATCGTCAGCGTCACGTCCTGCCCGATCTGCACGCGCAGACTGCTCCACAGCCATTGCTCGCGTTGCTTGCTGTCACGTTCGACGAGGCGCATGCCGAGATGGCCGCTGAGCTCTTCGTCGAAGGCGCGCTCGACCCCGGTCTTGCCACCGCGCTCGTAACGCATCGCCATGCTCTCGAAGCGCTGCCGCGCGCTGTCCTGGATCCGCGAGCGCTCGTCGGCCGTCAGCGACGCATCCTCGGGCACGATCTCCTCGAGCCAGTCCGACGGCAGCTCGCGGGCCGCGTAGCTCTCGAAGTTGCGCACCTCGGAGCGCAGGCGTCCGAGATCCTCGACGACGCCGAGCAGCGCGTGCAGCGAGGTGCCCGGCGGCTCGACGCACTGACGCCGCAACGCCGGCCTGACCATGAGCCCCGGGTGCTCGATGGCCCCGACCTGCAGGCCGGCAGCGAGGTCGAACGGCACGTCCTCGGCAACGGGCCATGAGATGCTCTCGTAGCTGTCACCCTCGCCGTCCACACCCGTCTTGCTGTCGTCGGTGCCGAGACGCCACCTGCCGAAGCTGGCGGCCCGCAGATGCTCGAGCTTGGTGAACAGCCTGGCCTTCGGCGCGCCACCGGCATGCAGATCGAGCTGGGCATCGAACCAGCGCAGGTAATCG
>JAGQRA010000861.1 GCA_020425885.1 Planctomycetota bacterium
ATTGGCG
Organism: Planctomycetota bacterium; assembly: GCA_020425885.1. The sequence goes on from JAGQRA010000861.1 coordinate 8, forward strand.
GTGATCCGTTGCTCAACGCCGATCCGTTGCTGGGGCCGGTGGCGGCGCCGTGGCTCGGCTTCGGGCCGTACCTGTGGACCGACGGCACGAGCGGGCGACTCGACGGATTGGTCTGGAACTGCGCCGACGTGCAGCCGGACGGCACGCATCCGTCGACCCTGGGTCGCGCCAAGGTCGCCAAGCTGCTGCAGGCGTTCTTCAGCCAGAACCCGCTGGCGACCGGGTGGTACCTCGGCGGCGGCGGCAACGCCGCCGGCTTCATCGTCTATGGCAGCGGTTGCAGCGGCAGCAACGGCGTCCCCAACATCCGGACCAACAACTCGCTGCCAACGCTCGGCAACCTGGGCTTCCTGCTCGGTGTCGATCACGCCCGGCCGGCGGCCGCAGCCGCACTGCTGTTCTCGCTGGCGCCGGCCGACGTGGCGCTCGCTGGACCCTGCCACCTGCTGGTCGAGCCGGCCAGCGCACTCGGCGCCTTCGTCGGCGTGACCAGCGGCAATGGCAGTCGGATCTTCTCGCTGCCGATCCCCAACGTGCCCGGCCTGGTCGGCTACGAACTGTTCTGTCAGTGGGGGATCGACGATCCGCTCGGCGTGCCGGTCAGCGGGCTTTCGGGACTGGCACTGAGCCGCGGCGCCCGCCTCATCGTCGGCCATTAGCGTGACCTGCCGGGCTCGGATACGCTGCCATCGCCCTACCCCGTTCGTTTCGACCCTCCACCTCGCAACCGCCACCTGGCCATGAAGAACCCGATCACCGTCCTGATCCCTGCCGCCGTCACCTCCGTGCTGGCGGGCCTGCCGGCGCAGTCGCCGCCGTGCTTCGCCGCCAACGACCTCAACACCACCGTCAGCAACGCGATCTACAGCTACTCGACCGCCGGCCCCAACGTCTATGCCTGGCAGGTCACGCCGGCGACGGTGACGATCGCCGAAGCCGTGCGCGTCTTCACCCGGAACACCTACCAGTCCAGCGTCGGCTATTTCATGACCGTCGAGATCTGGGACGAGGATCCGTCGGCGCCGGGGCTGCCCTACACCAGACTTGCCGGCGGCACCTGGCAGTCGAGCGCGATCATGAGCTGGCAGGGCGCCAACCTCGACAACGCGGTCGTGATGCAGCCGACGAGCAACTACTGGATCGTCTTCACCGAACCGGGCTGGTCGACGCCGCCGATCGAACCGGGTGGCGCCACCACGCTGCCGTCGGCCCGCTACTCAAGCGGCGCCTGGACGGCGATCACGGCCGCCCCGCTCAAGTTCCGCATCTTCTGCAGCCAGCTCGACGTGCAGGGGGCGGTTCCGTTCGGTGCCGCCTGCCCGAGCTCGGCCGCGACGGTCGGCACCATGTTCACCAACGAGGAACCGATGATCGGCAACGCCGACTTCCGCCTCGAGGGCAGCGGCTTCGGCGCCAACGCGCTCACCTTCATGGTGCTCGGCATGACGCCGGGGTTCCCGACGTTCCTGCTGCCGGGCACGAACGGCTGCTAC
>JAGQRA010000862.1 GCA_020425885.1 Planctomycetota bacterium
ACGCGTTCAACGGCGAACTCGTCGACACCGCGATGCCGACCGCGGCACCTGCCGGCGAGACGGCGGCGACGGCGACCGCTGTCAGCCGCAGCATCCATCCGTGGCTGTTCCCCGCGCCGCCAGCCGAGGTCGTGCGCCTCGGTCCGGGTGCAGTCGTTCTCGACCAACCGCTCGACCTCGCGCCCGGGACCGAGCTCCACATCGTCGCCGGCACCCGACTGGAGCTGCGGACGGGCGCCGGGATCCGCTGCTTCGGCGGCTGCCGCTGCGAAGGGACCGAGGCCGCGCCGATCGAGATCCTGCGTCACGCCGACGCGGATGGCATCCACTGCTCAGGTGCCACGGTGACCTTCGCTCACACCACGTTCGTCGATGACACACCGTGGCGTGACCTCGAGGCCGAAGCCGAGCCGCTGCTGCGACTCGGCCGTGCGGTCGCGACGATCGAGCACTGTCGGTTCGTCCGCGCCGCCGGCAACGCGATCGTCGTCGTCGGCGGGCGAACGAGCCTCGGGCACACGTCGGTGCGGCGCTGCCACCACACCGCGCTGGTGGCTTCGGACGGGGCCGAGGTCCAGCTCCGAGACTGCGACCTGCTGTTCGCCCGTCGGGCCATGTTGGCCTGCGACGGCGCCCGCCTAGCGATCCACCATGGCACGATGCGCGGCAACCTGGCGGGGATCCGCGCCGAGCGCAGCGCGAGCGCCTTCGCCGGCGCCGAGGTTCTGCTCGATGCCGTCGAGTGTGCGGAGACCGGCACGCTCGACCTCGAGGCCGACGCCCACAGTCGCATCGACCGGCGGCGGTGAGCGGTGGCGCCGCGACCTTGCGGCCCACCCTCAATCCCAGCGGAACAGCTTCAGGGCCAACGCGAAGCAGGCCACCGCGAAGGTCGTCAACCCGAACAGCGGCCAGGCGACCGCGGCGAAACCGCCGGGCTCGAGCATCAGGTCGCGGAAGGCACGCGTCAGATGGGTCAGCGGCAGCACCTCCGAGGCATACCGCATGACGCCGGTCATGTTCTCGTTGCTGAACAGGGCGCCGCCGAGCACCCACATCGGCAGCTGGCACAGGTTCATCAATCCGGCGATGCCCTCGTAGGTGCGCGCCCGGCTCGCGCACAGACAGCCGAGCCCGGTGAAGGCCAGCCCGCCGACGATCACGACCGCGAGCAGCGCCAGCAGACTGCCGCGGATCGGCACGCCCCAGATCAGGTTGCCGAGCAGAGCGATGACGAGCGCCTCGGGGATGACGAGCACGCCGCGACCGATCATGTAGCCGATCAGGAAGTCGCCGCGACGCATCGGCGTCACGAACAGCCGGCGCAGCAGGTTCTGCGTGCGCATCATGACGAGGTTGAAGCCGATGCCCCACATGCAGGCACCCATCAGGTTGAGCCCGAGCAGGCCCGGGACGAGGAAATCGATGTAGCGCGATCCGGGCCGATCCTCGCTCTGCACGGCGATGGCGACCCTGGGCCCGTCGCGAACGTCGCGCAGCACCTGCTCGACCAACAGGTTCGCCATCAGCGATTCCGGGCGCACCGGGTCGTCGCGCAGGCTCGGCGCCGCGGTGCTGCCGCGCACGATCACCCCGACGCGACCGCGCACCAGCGCGCGGTCGGCGGCGTCCGGATCCAGCTCGAGCACTTCGAGCCGCGGGTTGCCACGCAGCTGCTCGACGAACGCCGGCTCGATCTCGCCGCGGACGACGGCGATCGGCACCGGCGGCGGCACCCGCGGCTGGAAGGCGAGGCCGAGGCCGATCATCATCAGCAGCGGGAAACCGTAGGTCCAGAACACGGCCTCGGGCGTGCGCCAGAACTCGCGGAACGTGGCCTTCGCGACCGCCTGCACGACGCGCCCGTTCATGGTCGGTCGTCCTCGCGCAGATGGCGGCCGGTCAGGTTCACGAACACGTCCTCGAGTGTGGCGTGGCGCGTGGCCAGACCGACCAGGGCGACGCCGCGCTCGGCGAGCAGGCGCTCCATCGCGACCACGGCGGTGTGGACCGAGTTCACCGTGAGCACGGCGCGGGTCGGCGCGAACACGCATTCCTGCACCGCCGGCAACGCCTCGAGATCGGCGGCGGTCACCGCATCGCCGAAGCGGTCGACGTCGACCTCGACG
>JAGQRA010000863.1 GCA_020425885.1 Planctomycetota bacterium
AGATGTAGACGCGGTCGGAATCCCAGGATCCGATGAGGAGGTCGTCGAGGCCGTCGCCGGTCAGATCGCCGGGTGCCGCGAGCACGTCGCCGATGATGTAGGACCAGGTTGAGTAGCCGTTGCAACCGTTTTGCCCATCGATGCGCCCCAGGACAGACACCGTGCCGGCAGCATGTGAACCAACGAGCACGCTTCCATACTCCCGCGAGCTCGGGGGGCAGCTCCTCCTCGGCAGCTCGATCGACCCGAACGCGTAGTCCGGCAGCGCGTCGCCGTTCATGTCACCGATGAACAGCGCCGAGCGGCCGAAGCGGGCATTCGCGATCGTGCCCTCGAACAACGCGACCCGCGCGCTGGTGGTCGCATCGAGCAACTCCATCGCGCCGGCATCGGAGCCGACGCCGTTGTCGAATCCAGGCCTGGTGACGAGGAAGGTGCCTGGCTCGCCTTCGGCCAGCGCGTAGCCGTAGTAGTCGTTCGTCTGGGTACCGACGAGCCACCACGACAGGATCTCCGACACCCCGTTCGTCGTCGCGTGGAAGGCGCGGGCTCGCCCGCCCTGGACTCCGAACGTCGTGCTGGTGTGGCCGGCCGTCACGATCGTGGCATTGCCGCTCGGGTCTCTGAAGCCGACGACCGAGTAGCCGATGCGGTCGTTTGCGGCTAGGCCCTCGATGCTCGCGAGCAATTGCTGGGCAGTGGTCGGTACGGCGGTCGCCAGCAGTGCGGCGGTCGCGACGTGGGAACGGAAGACGAGTGTCATCGGACTTGCTCCATGAGTTGAGGGAAGGAAAGGTGGGAGTCAGTGCACGGCACTCCGATGCCGCCGACCCTGGCGGAGGAGAGGCGGCAACCGACCCGCCCTATGAGCGAGCGGAAGCGAGCAATCACGTCAGCGCGCCGACGAATCGCCGCCTTCCTCACGTGCGGCCTGCCACAGCTCCTTGGCCGCCACGAAGAGCCGGCGCACGAGCACGAGGTTCAGGATTGCGATCACCACCAGCGCCCAGGGGAACAGCACGGCTGGCAGCTTCGCGCAGATGACGAGCAGCACGATGAGCACGGCCGAGGCCTGGACCACTCGGTTTGCCGGCGGCAGCCGCGGTGACGCCGGCTTCTGGGTTCGGATCAGGCGGCGGCGCTGCGCCGGAAGGGTTCGAACTGTCCAGCGCAGGGGTTCGCCTCTGCCGTGTGCGAAGGGAAGATCTCTCTGGGGTAGCATGGGTTACCTCGACCGAACGGGGCTCTGGCGGAGCCCGGCGGCAGGCTTGACTTCGCTGCGCCGGCGTCACCTACTGGTGAAGCGACGGGGGCCCGACAGACACGTCAGCAGGCAGCCATGACCATAGTTCCGAATCCCGGCGACCTCACCGCGCTGGTCAATCTCGGCCCACCCGGGCGCGGGGCCGCGGCAGCGTTTTGGGCGCAGCACTACGGGCAGCTGCGCGAGATCGCGGAGCGGATGTTCGCACGCGAGGGCAACCACACGCTGCAGCCGACCGCACTGCTGCACGAGGCCTACGCGAGGATGATCGACCGGGCGCGCGTGACCGAGGAGGGCACGCGCTTCTTCCTCGCCTGCTTCGCGACCGAGTGCCGGCGCATCCTCACCGACCACGCCAAGGCCAGGAACGCGCAGAAGCGTGGCGGTCGCGCCCGCCGCCACAGCTACTCGGTCGTCGAGCCGCAGCTCGGGGTCGAGGAGGTGCCGATCCTCGACCTCAACGAGGCGATCGAGAGCCTGGCGAGGGTCAGCGAGCGCGCGGCCAAGATCGTCGACCTGCGGGTGTTCGCGCAGATGAACGTGCAGGAATGCGCACTCGCGCTCGGCTGCTCGGCCAGCTCCGTCGACCGTGACTGGCGGTTCGCCAAGAGCTGGCTCCGCTCTGAGCTGGTCGGCGAGAAGGACGCATGAGCCCGACTCCCGACATCCAGGAGCTCTTCCATCGGGCACTCGAGTTGGCTGAAGGCGAGCGGCAGGCCTTCGTCGACGTCGAGTGCGCCGGCGACGACGCGCTGCGTGCGAGGCTCATGAAGCTCCTCGCCAGCGACGACTCCGATTCGTGGGTGCCGAGAGTTGCCGGCGAACCGGATGGCGCCGTCGAGTGGATCGGGCCGTACCGCATCCTCGGCAGGATCGGCGAGGGTGGTATGGGTGAGGTCTACCTCGCCGAGCAGCGCGAGCCGTTCCGGCGCCGCGTCGCGCTCAAGGTCCTGAAGGCAGGGATGGACAGCAAGGCGTTCATTGCCCGCTTCGAGGCCGAGCGCCAGGCGCTCGCGCTCATGGAGCACTCGGGCATCGCCAGGGTCTACGACGCCGGCGTCGCCGAGTCGGGCCAGCCCTTCCTGGTGCTGGAGTACGTCAAGGTAGATCCGATAACGACCTACTGCGACCAGAAGAAACTCACGATCGAATCGCGCCTCGGGCTGTTCATGGACGTATGCGCCGCGATCCAGCACGCGCAAACCAAGTGCGGGATGCACCGCGATCTCAAGCCTTCGAACA
>JAGQRA010000864.1 GCA_020425885.1 Planctomycetota bacterium
ACCAGGTCCTGCAGCAGGGTCACGTTGTCCCTGATCGTCCCGCGGATCCTGCCGCGGATTTCGCCGACACAGCCGTCGGAACTCCTGATCTCCTCGCGCAGCTGGCGAAGCACGACGCCCACGCCGTGCTGTTCCTTGACGCTGGCCACCGCCAGCTCCCGGATGTTGGCGGCGGCCCCGCGAAACTGCTCCCCGGATTCGCCGAGGCCGGCGCAGGCCGCTTGACTCAGCAGGCTCAAGGTGCGCATCCCCGCAGCCGACTTGGTCAATCGCCTGGTGCGTCCCTCGACCAGACCCGCTGAGGACTCCACCTGCGCCAGCCCCTGGTGGCAGGTATCGATGTCGGATTCGAATCGGGCCGTCTGCTCGTCGAGCGTCGTGAGCAGCCCGAGGAGATTCTCGACCCGGCTTCTCATCTCGGCGCCCGAGACCAGATCGACGATGGCGGCGGACACTGCGACCAGCTCCTTCGATCGCCGCGAGAATCCGAGCAGCTGGGAGCCGGTCGCCGTGAACTCGGCCTCGGTGACCGCATTGACCTTGACCAGGTCCTGCTGCACGGACGCGAGCGTGTCGGTCCAGTGTGATGCAAGCTCGGCTCGATCATGGGCGTTCTTCATCTCGTGCTGTCAGCCGGTCGCGAGCTGGAAACCGTTCATCGGCGAACGCCGCAGTCCATCGCAGCGTTGGCCACAAGCGAGCTGGTCACGCTGGGTGCACGAACTCCATCTCCTCTCACCCTCCAGTTTCGGAAGGTCCGCGTGCTTGCTTGACCTCGAATCGGACTGCGTTTGCGCGCCCAGACGAAGGGCTGGGATTCCCCCTAGGCGATCTCCAGAACCGAACCCGGGACTTGCCAGGGTTCTCCCCTGAAGGTCAACCCTCGACTCCGGATCGTGGCCGGCAGGGTCGGCCACGATCTGGCTGAACGGAGCCGATTCCTCGACTTTGACGGCCACGGAAAAACTGGGTCGGCATGTTGCCGAATCGATCGCCACCTCTTCCGGTGGGGCCACTTCGAGACGAGGTCGTGATGAGTCGTGCCAGGGGACTCTTGCGCCCTGGCGGTGTCGACCATCGCCCGCCTCGGGGCGAGCCGCCGGCAGCCAGGCGCAATGAAAGCCTGGGCTCGTGACGCCTGTCCACCAGGCCGGCGCCTACCCCTTGTTTCCCCCGGGCAGATCGCTAGCCTCTTCGCCCCAACTCTGCGACACGTGCATCCGCGGCCCGTCACCAGACCCCGCGGCCGGACCTCTTCGCAGCTTCCAACCCCTGTTCGCCGGTGGCCCGCCGCCGGTCGGAGTTGTCACAACATGACTGGTAGAAAGACCCTCGGCATCCTCGGCAAGAAGCTCGGGATGACCCAGATCTTCCAAGAGGACGGCACCTGTGTTCCGGTGACCGTCGTTCAGGCCGGGCCCTGCAAGGTGCTCCAGGTCAAGACCGCGGCCGCGGGCGAGCAGCCCGATGGGCACCAGACCTCCAGCATCAACCGCGGCAAGAAGGGCGGTCGGCAGGAGCGGCCGCGCGGCGACGATGGCTACTACGCCGTCCAGCTCGGCTACGAGGAGAAGCCGGCCCGCCTCTGCAGCAAGCCCGAACTCGGCCACTCCAAGAAGGCCGGCCTCGACCACGGCATGCGCGTCGTCAGCGAGTTCCGTCTCGAGCAGAAGCCCGAGCACAAACCCGGTGACGAGATCACCGTCGCGCTGTGCGCCGACTGGAAGTACGTCGACGTCACCGGCACGACCAAGGGGCGCGGCTGGACCGGCACCATCAAGCGGTGGAACTTCCAGCGCCAGCGTGCCTCGCACGGCAACAGCAAGAACCACCGTCGCGCCGGCGGCATCGGCCGTCAGTACTCGACCAGCCACGGTGTGCCGAAGGGCAAGCGGATGGCCGGTCAGTACGGTGTCGAGCAGGTGACGACGCAGCGGCTCAAGATCGTCAAGATCGACGAAGCCCGCAACCTCATCTACGTGCACGGCGCGGTTCCCGGTCACAACAACGGCTACGTCACGTTGCGACAGACGATCAAGAACGAGCGCTTCTTCAACCTGAAGAAGTGACCTGACCCAACATCCCGAGGAGAACGACATGGCTCGTGCAGTAAGGAAGGATCACGGCGGCGCGACGCGCGGCAAGTTCAAGCGCAAGCGGATGGGCAAGGGCTACTCGACGGCGCGCCGCGTGCCGATCGGCACCCGGCCCGTGCTGAAGATCACGCCGGTGCCCGCGGCCGACGCGGCGACGCCCGCCCAGGAATAGGCCGCGCGCGGTAGCGCGATGACCGCAGCCGCCGATCACCACGATGGTGTCGAGCGCTGCGCGGTCGCCGTCGTCGGCGGTGGCCCCGCCGGCCTCATGGCCGCCTACTTCGCGGCCGGGCGCGGACTCCGCACGGTGCTGCTCGAGAAGAACGAGCGGCCCGGCCTCAAGATCCTGATCAGCGGCGGCGGCCGCTGCAACGTCACGACGACGAAGTCGGGCGCCGATCTCGAGGCCCAGTTCGGCCAGCGCCGCGGTCGCTTCCTGCGCCACGCCCTGCGGGCGTTCCCGCCGACGGCGCTGCGGGAGCTGCTCGAGGCGGCCGGGGTCGCGCTGCGCGAGGAGGATCTCGACAAGGTCTTCCCGGTGTCGCAGCGGGCGCGTGACGTGCTCGACGCCTTGCTGCGGTTGGCGCGCAACGCCGGCGCCGAGTTGCGCACCTGCGCGGGCCTCTGCGAATTGCGGCGTGCCCACGACGGCGGCTTCGACCTCGTCACGGCCCGCGGTCCCTTGCACGCATCGCGCGTCGTGCTCGCGACCGGCGGACTCAGCTACCCGAAGACCGGGGCGACCGGAGACGGCTACGAGCTCTGTCGCGCGCTGGGCCACACCATCACGCCGACCGTTCCCGGACTGGCCCCGCTCCGGGTCGACGAGGCGTGGGTGCGCGCGCTGCAGGGCATCGTGCTGCACGACGTCGACCTCGACGTGCTCGACGCCACCGGCAGGACCGTGACCAGGCGTCGGCGGCCGATCCTGTTCACGCACCGTGGCCTGTCCGGGCCGGCGCCGATGGACCTCGCCGGCGATGTCGAGGAACTCGGTGGCGCCGAGCTGCGATTCGACTTCGCGCCGGCCGTGAACCGTGAAGAACTCGAGCGCTCCTGGCTGCAGGCGGCGGCGTCGCGCGGCGCGCAGAAGCTCGAGTCGCTGCTGCCCGCGCACCTGCCCGAGCGCCTGCGGGCCGCCCTGGTCGATCGGGCCGACGCGGCCGGCACCATCGCCAACCTGTCGCGACCGGCGCGGCAACGCCTGTTGCGCGCGGTCAAGGACCTGCGCCTGTTCGTGCCGAGCAGCCTCGGCTATCCCCACGCCGAGGTCACGCGCGGCGGCGTGGCCCTCGACGAGATCGATGCCCGCACCATGCAGAGCAAGCTCGTGCCCGGGCTGTTCGTCTGCGGCGAGCTGCTCGATCTCGACGGCCCGATCGGCGGCTTCAACTTCCAGTCCGCCTTCGCGACCGGACGCCTCGCCGGTCTCTCGACCTGAGCCATGGAGTACTGAACCCGCTTCCTTCTTCCAGACCAGGGAGGAACGAACCCGCTTCCCTTTTCCAGACCGCGCCTTTACGTCAGTTGCAGATCTGGATCGTCAGTCCGCCCGAGGCCGCCGCGATTCCACCCGGCGCACCGGCGTCGAGGGCGATGATCTGGAAGTGGAACCCGGTGCCGACCAGGGCCACCAGGTTGGGCAACGGCAACGGCATGTGGGTCGTGCCGGCTCCGGCCACACCGCTCGGGCCGCTGGCGAAGGTCGGCACCGTCATGGTCACCGTCGGGTCGACCAGGACATCGATGCCGACGATCGGGTAGACCGCGCGTTGGTAGCTCATCAGCGTCGCGCTGAATGCGCCGCCGAGCACCTGGCTGCCGTCGATGGCGAACGTCGTGCTGCCGATGTGCGGCAGGCCACCGCTGTAGCCGATCGCCGGCGTGATGCTGCCACTGCCGGCGCTGCCGGTGCCGTAGGGCTCGGGCGCCGGGCAGCGCGGCACGATGCTGCCGGTGTAGATGTGGCCCTGGATCGGTATCCCGTTCTCGATGTTGTAGGTGCTGCTGGGGTCGACCAGCGACGGGAACAGCGGCGACAGGTCCGGTGCGAACCGGATGGTCATGTCGAAGCCGCGGCCGTGGTAGTTGCCGATCATCGAGAACTCGAGCTGGTTGGTCTCGATGATCTCGTTCAATGGCATCACCCAGTTCGAGTACGAATGGCTGATCCACTGGCCCGAGCCGTTCGCGAAGTCGCCGACCGTGTAGGTCCAGACGAAGGACCCGGTCATCGGGTAGCTGGTGGTCGTGTTCGGATAGGTGATGTCAGGTCGCATCATGACGCCGACCAGGTCGTAGGTGACGGTGGCCGTCTGCGCCTGCGCACCGGCGGTGGCGAACACGGCGAGCAGCAACGGGATGGAGCGGGTGAGTTTGGATTGCATCGCGACGCCGATCGAAAACTGGGGTGGACGGGGCGTGGGCCGGAGGATGGTCCCGATCGCCATACGAAGAGTGGCACCGGGTCGGCCTTCGTGACCGGAAATCACGTCGCGCTTCCCGGCCCCGTGGCCGAGGGCGGGTCAGGCCCCGCGGTCACTCGTCGTCGGGCTGCCAGCCGAGCTCGAGAATGGCGGCGGTGCCGTGCTCTGCCGTGAAGGGCCCGCTGGCAACGACGATGGACGTGTCCTCGGCGTCGAAGACGGCATTCAGCCCCAGGGACGATGGTTGCCTCGAGAACGCCATGAAACCGACCCCGCGCATCTCGCCGCCCGGTACCGCGAGGTCGCCGCGGAACCCGATCGCTCGGCCGTGGGTCTCCGAGCGGAGGATCAGGGTGCCCCATGGCTCGGATTCGTTGCGCTCGGGTCCTTGCCCGTCCCGGCCGGGGAAGGTCAGCGACGCGGCCAGCCGCACGACCTGCATCGAGTCGGCCTCGGCGACCGCGCCGCGGATCGATTCCGCATGCTCCGCGCCGAACAGGCGCGCGACGTAGTCGTCAAGGACCTCTGCGCCGGTGGTCGTATCGAGGGCGAGCGTGAATCGGATCCTGCTGCCGACGTCCTGCTCGGGGATGTAGAAGCTCAGCGACGACTGCACGAGGGGGGAGGTCGCAGCCTGCCCTTCGGCGGGGGCAGTGGCCACGGAGTTGATCTGGCGCGAGGTGCTCTTGGTCGCAGCACGCTCGCCCACGTACTTCACCTGCCAGTCCTCGTGTCGGGGCCGGTACGCACTGCGCAGGAAGAGCATGACGTGGCCGGTGCGCGGCGCAATCAGATCGAACTCGATCCGGTCCTGACCGCCGTCGGCCGGCTGCGCCAACCGGCGAACGGCGAGATCCCTGGACTGCGCCGCGGCAGCTGCCGGTGAACCCGCGTTGACCTGGATGGCCTCGCCACAGGACCCGAGGGCCGCCATCGCGAACATCGTGATCGTCGTCATGGGCGACTGCGCCGATGCGCGGGAACGGTTCGCCTTCATGACCACACTGTAGCCGGTGGCGCCCGAGCACCTCCAGGTTCGGGTCGCGGAACGGGTCGTCGCCTACAGCGCGTCGCACAGCGCGCCGTAGTCGGCGGCGAGCGGCTCGGCGTGCGCCGGCTGCCGCAGCAGCTGCTGCAATGGCGCCGGTGGTTCGATCGCGTGTCCGACGAGCGGCTCGACGACCGTCTCGAACTTGGCCGGATGGGCGGTGGCGACGATGCACCAAGGGCGGCGGTCGCCGGCGTCGCGGCGGCGTTCGAGGATGCGCGCCGCGGTGGCGGTGTGCGGACAGATGGCGCGACCGTGGCGCGCGTGGAAGGCGGTGATGGTAGCCCGGATCTCGTCGTCGCCGACATGATCGGCGACGATCCGCGCCCGCAGCGCGTCGTCCTCGAACCACCAGCGCAGGCGTTCGAAGTTGCTCGGGTCGCCGACGTCCATCGCGTTGGCCAGGGTCGCGACGCTCGTCGCCGGCGCATAGTCGCCGCCGGCGAAGTAGTCGGGCAGCACACGGTTGGCGTTCGTCGCCAGCGCGATGTCGCCGATCGGCAGGCCGATCTCGCGCGCCAGGATGCAGGCCAGCGCGTTGCCGAGGTTGCCGGTCGGGATGACGAAGTTGAGCCGCTCGCCGCCGCGGCGGGCGAAGTCGAGCGCGGTGCTGGCGTAGTAAGCCATCTGCGGCAGCAGGCGCCCGAGGCTGATGCTGTTGGCCGACGTCAATAGGAGCCGCGCGCCGAGTCGTCGATCGGCGAATGCCTGCTTGACCATGCGCTGGCAATCGTCGAACGAGCCGCCCACGGCGAAGGTCGCGACGTTGCCGCCGTAGCAGCTGAGCAGGTGCGCCTGCCGCGGCGCGACGCGGCCGTCGGGATAGAGGATGACGACGCGGAACCCGGGGCGCGCGAAGAAGGCGTCGGCAACGGCGCCGCCGGTGTCACCCGAGGTCGCGACGAGCACGGTTCGCAGCGGCTGGTCGGCGGGGCCGATCCGCTGCAGGCAGGCGGCGAGGAAGCGGGCGCCGACGTCCTTGAAGGCTGCGGTCGGACCATGGAACAGCTCGAGGACATGGCTGTCGTCGTCGAGGGCGACCAGCGGCACCGGGAACGACAGCGCCTCGTGACACATCGCCGGCAGCGCGGCGGCGAGCTCAGAATCGGCCAGGAACGGCCGCAGCAGGCGGGCGGCGACGGCGGGCAGGTCTCCGGCCGCGTCGAGAGCGGAGGCGGCGAGCCGCGGCAATCGCTCCGGCACGAACAGGCCGCCATCGGCGGCGATGCCGCGCGCGATGGCCTCGGCGATCGGGGTCGGTGGAACACCGCCGCGGGTGCTGATCGCGTTCATCGTGCGTCCTCGAGGTGGGCGGCCGGGCCGGCCACCGGGGAAAGGTAGGACTGGCTCGACAGGCCGACCGTAGCGAACGCCGCCTGCATCGCCGTGGCCGCGTGTGCGGCGGCGATCTGATCGTCGAACCACGCGAACACGCTCGGGCCGCCGCCGGAGATCGAGGCGCCGAGCGCCGAGTGCTCGCGAGCGGCCCGCTGTACGGCTGCGAAGCCGGGGACCAGCGGCGCCCGCCGTGGTTCGACGAGGACGTCACCGAGCGCTTCGCCGATGGCGCCGAGATCGCCGCCGTGAAGGCCCTGGAGGACCAGCGCCAGGTTGCATTGTTGACGGACCACGAGTTCGAGCGCGAACGGTTCGCGCAGCACCTCGCGGGCCCGCCGCGTTTCGAGTTCGAGATCAGGATGCACGACGGCGCAGTGCAGCGCCGCCGGCACCGGCAACGGCCTGATGCGTTCGGCGGTCGCCATCACGAGGCCGCCGAGCAGGCACGGGCCGACGTTGTCGCCGTGCGCGCTGCCGCTGGCGAGCGCCTCACCGGCGAGCGCGAACGGATACAACGCCGCGGTCTCGAGGGGGGCCGGCAGCAGCGCGTTGCAGGCGATCAGGGCGGCGACCGCCGACGCCGCGG
>JAGQRA010000865.1 GCA_020425885.1 Planctomycetota bacterium
CTTCCTTCCTTCCTTCCTTCCTTCCTGAGTCTGCCTACGAGCATGAGACCCTCCGTCTTGTGATGGGATCGCCAGGGTAGTTCCTGGTCTTCGGCCAAGATATCGCAGAAGCCGTCGGCCGGGCATCCCCTCTCGCAGCTGTCAATGCTCGTGCGGCGACATCGTTCGCCGCCGATGTCAAAGCCGCAGCTGCTGTTCCGCCGCGAGCCCTGAAGCCGTCAGCCTTCGATCCAGGTGCCGACGAAGCGGTGGGCGACGTAGTTCGTGAACTTGGTCGGCGCGAGCAGGTTGAGTTGCCAGCCGTGCAGGGTGCCGTCGTCGTACTGCATCATGGCCGCGTACTCCTGCAGGTCGCTGATCGTCGAACGGTCGTTGGCGTCGTAGATCGCGTCGACGGCCCACACCGTGGCGCCCGAGTGGATCGAGACCAGGTGCGTGCGCATGCCGAGATGGGCCGGGGTGTAGGGCCGATACGAGGTCACGGTGCCGATCAGGACGCCATCGAGCGCGTAGCGATCGCAGAGGCGGACCATGGCCTCGGTCGACAGGCGGCCGTGGCGCAGCGACTCGTTCAGCACCTCGTTCTCCTGCGCCGTGCTCGGCAGCGGCACGACCTCGAAGCGACGCAGCTTCTGCAGCTCGGCGAGGAACGAGTCGCGGATCTTGTCGCAGTCGGCATCGACCGAGGCTGCGGGCATGAACGGCAGCACCATGATGCGCCGCACGTTGGCCAGGTCGGCCGGTTCCGCCAGGTAGCTGTTGATGAGCTTCTGCTGTGGCGCGCGCGGCAACTGGCAGGCCGAGGTCAGCAGGGCCGCCAGGGCGCAGAGCGGGAGGAGGCGAGCGGTGACGCGCATCAGCGGTTCGCCGGCGGCATCGCCGACGCCTCGACATTGCCCGGGGACAGGTCACGCATCGTCGCCTGCATCAGATCGATCTGCGCCAGCAACGCGGTCTGCTCGAGCTTCGCCTTCTCGATACGCAGGCTCAGGATGGTCGCCTCCTGTTCGCTGAGCTTCTGTCGGGCCAGCTCGAACTGGGCTTCGATCTGGGCGCGGCTGCCCTTCTCGAGGCGATACATGTCCTGCTCGTCGTTGAGCTGGGTCTTGAGGTTCTGGTTCTCGGCGATCAGGGTGTCGAGGCGCTTCTCGAGGAGCGTGTGCTTCTCGCGCAGCGCCTTGAACTCACTGAGCAGCAGGTTCTGCTTCGGACCCCAGTCCATCTCGGTGTTGACCCCGGTCTGAGCCAGGCTGCCCTCGTAGCCGTCGTTGGGGTCGGTGGGCGCCGGTTCGAAGAACAGGTTGCCGGCCGCCTGGCATCCGGTCAGCGCCAGGAGCGCGAGCAGGGCCACGAGCGGCAGGCGGGCACGAAGAGGGCTAATGCGGGTCATTGCTGGACTCGACCGTGTAGACGCACTCGACGACGGCCGAACTGCCACAGCCGCAGCGGACCTGGAAGCCGGCAACGCGGGGGCCGTCGAGCAAGGGGATGACCGTGATCGAACTCGAGGGGTGCTCGGCATCGTGACCGCACTCGACGAGGGCAGGTTGGTTTGCCATGCGCACTCGGTCGCGGCGCAGGACGCCTTTGCTTTGCTCGGTCTGGGTCATGTTCGGAAGGCTGTTGTCTCAGGCGAGCAGGTCGATGTGACCGGCTCCGGTCTTTCTTCGACCGGTCGGGCCGTGGTTCTGAAGGCCCGATCGCAGCGGCCGTTCCGCGGCCTCGTTCGCGCCGTCGCCTTCGCCTTCGCCCGCCGGCGCGTCGCCGTCCTGCTGCTGCAGGGCGCGCCGGAACGCCTCGCGGTTGCCGCGCCTCTGGTCAGGTCGATTGTCGACGATCGGCCGGCTGACGATGGGTTGCAATCCGGTTGCCGCATCCATGGGTCACTCCTCGGTCTTGAGCTTGAGGCGCAACCTTTCGATCGCGCGTGTCAGGATCTGGCTGACACGGGATTCGGTGACGCCGAGAATCTGCCCGATCTCCTTCAGGTAGAGCTGTTCGTGGTAGTAGAGCACGACGACGTTGCGGTCCGTCTCGGGCAGTTCGGTAATCGCCTTGGCCAACCGCTGGCTGGTCTCGCGCTGATCGACGTTCTGCAGCGGTTCGTTGCCGTCGCCGGCGAGCGCGTTGGCCAGGGTGCCGGTGTCGCTGCCGTCGCGGGTGCAATCCAGCGACAGCACCCGGGTGGTATGGAGCGCCTGCAGGTCCTCGTCGATCTCGCGTTCGGAACAGCCGAGATGCTCCGCCAGCTCCGTCAGCGAGGGCTCGCGGCCGAGCTCGACGTGCAGTGCCGCCGCGGCGCGGTCCATCTTGCGCAGCCGATCACGGCGGTTGCGTGGCACGGGGTCGTGCTTGCGCACCTCGTCGAGGATCGAGCCGCGGATCGCGGTGTAGGCGAAGGTCTTGAACGACGCGCCGCGGGTCGGGTCGAACGTCGCCGCGGCATGCATCAGCCCGATCACCCCGACCGAGAAGAAGTCGTCGCGATCGAGCGAGGCGGGCATCGTCACCGGCAGCCGCGCCACTACGTAGCGGACCAGCGGCAGGTACTGTTCGACGAGACGGTCGCGCTCCTCGGCCGAGCGCAGCATGGTCGCGGCACGGCCCCTCACAGGTCTTCCTCCGGCTGCTGCTCGGCCTTGCGCAGGGCCTCGTCGCGGGCCATCGCCGCCAGCACGACGTTGATGACCGGTGGCACGAGGAGCTGGCTCGCCACGCAGGCGATCAGGACGGCGACCACGCTGCGGCCGAGGGCGGTGAGACCGTCGGTTCCGGTCAGGGTGGCGACCAGGAACGTGACGGCGAAGGCGAGACTCGCCATGTAGGCCGTCGCGATCCGCACGAGCTCCTGGCTGCCGTTGGCTTCGGTCATGATCCTCGACCTGCTCAATCGGCAAGATCTCGGTCCCGCATTGAGCCCAAGCCGCAGAAGTCGCCGTGAGGTCGGCGATTGACGCTCGGGGGCGGGGATGGGCCGGAGAGCCGACTACCGCAGTGCCGGGCGCAGCCGCGGCGTCGGCGTCGGCGTCGGTGCGCGGCGACGGCGCAGGCCGGGCAACGCGGCGAGCACGCTGGCGCACAGGCCGCGCAGGTCCTCCATCGCCGGCCCCTGGCCGAACAGCGCGAGCGGCCTCTGGTCGGAGACGCTGAGCTCCAGCAGGCCGTCGTCGCACACCCATGCGCACAATGGCAGCGGCGCGCCGAGGAACTTCTGCGTCACGGCCGTGAGCTTCTGCGCGGCGCGGGCGCCGTCGTCGTGGCTGCGGGTCCGGTTGATCACCAGGTGGGGCAGCGGTTGCCCGCGCCGATGCAGCACCTTGGTCAGCGCATAGGTGTCGGTCAGCGCCGGCGCGTCGACGGTCGTCACGGCGAGCACTAGCTCGGCGCGCTCGGTGACGGCGATCGTTGCCGGCCCGATGCCGGCGCCGGTGTCGGCGATGACGACGTCGAAGTCGCCAGCGATCTCGTCGAGCTGATCGAGCATCGCCGAAAGCGCTGCGGAATCGCCGCCGAGGAGATGGGTCGAGCCGGTCTTACCGAGCAGGACCGAGATGCCTACGGGGCCGTCGATCACGGCCTCGCGCAGGCTGCAGTCGCCGGCGGCGGCATCGTCGAGGTCCTTGCGGCCGGCGAGGCGCAGGTGGACGCCGATGTCGCCGCAGCCGGGATCGAGGTCGGCGAGCAGGGTGCGATAGCCGGCCTTCGCCATCAGGATCGCCAGGTTGACCGAGAGCGTGGTCTTGCCGACGCCGCCCTTGGCGCCGGCGATCGCCACCCAGGGCGCGCCCCGGCGGTGCGGGCGCGGCAGCATCACGTTCTTGGTCAGACCGTCGAGCTGGGAGTTCATGCCGACACCTCCATCGACTCGGTGTCGAAGGCCGCGGCCGCGAGCGCCGTCGTGTCGGCCACGACGATGTCGGCGGGCACCTCCTGGCCGATGCAGAGATGCGATATGGGCAGGCCGCGCTCGACGATGGCGGCGAGTGCCTCGCCGGGCATGGTCGTCTCGTCCCACTTGGTCAGGCAGACGGCATCGGGGCCGAGCCGATCATAGGCATCGAGCACGAGGTCGGAGTCGCGTCGCCTGGTGCCGGCGGCGAGGCACAGCAACGTGGCGCAACCGCCGGCGCGCAGATTGCCCTCGAGCATCGGCATCGCCTCGCGGTCATTGGGACTGCGGCCGGTCGTGTCGATGAAGATGCGATCGCAATCGGCGTGTTCGGCGACGGCGCGGCGGAGATCGCTGGCCGTGAACGCGACCGTGAACGGCACCGCGAGCAGGTCGGCGAAGGCGCGCAGCTGCTCGACCGCGGCGACGCGGAAGGTGTCGAGCGTGATGATCGCCGTGCGTTCGCCGCGACTGCGGGCGCGGGCGGCGAGCTTCGCCAGCGTCGTCGTCTTGCCGACGCCGGTCGGGCCGACCAGGGCGATCTGGCGGAAGGCCTCGACGTCGCGGTCTTCGACGGTGTCGGCGGTGCGGACCAGGCCGGCGAGGACGCGGGTCGCCAGGCCGGGCAGCGCCGGGTCGCCGGGGCGGGTCAGGTCGACGCGGGTGCCGAGCAGGGCCCGTTCGACGGCGCCGAGGATCACGGATGAGATGCCGAAGTCGACGGCCTTGTCGGCCAGCGGGCGGAAGCCGCGGGTCCATTGCGACAGCAGCGGACCGCGCCCGACCTGGTCGCGCCCGGCCTGATCGCGTCGCGGCGGCGTCGCTTCGCGTTGCGACGCGACGATCATGTAGCCCGAACGGGTGGCGCGCGTCTCGACGACGAGTGCGTCCTTGCCGCACTCGACACGGACACGTTCGAGGGTCTCGGTGAGGGTCTTGCCTTCGATGCGTTTCAGTAGCATGGGAATGACTGCGATGGGGATCAGCCTGCGACCGCGATGCGTTGCAGGGTTTCGACCTTGGTGGCGGGGGTGGTCTCCTGATAGCTCAGGACGGCGGCGTTGGGGATGACCCCGGAGATCGCCTCGGACAGGAATGGACGCAGGCTGGCGCGCGTGACCAGCACGGGGTCACGTCCGGACTTGGCCATCCGTGAGAGCGCCTCGGCCGTGCTGTCGACGAAGCGGCCGAGGAAGCCGGGCGGCAGGTTGGTCGCGCCGTCGCTGCCCGACAGTGCCTCGGCAAGATTGCGCTCGAGGTCCGGATCGAGGAACGCGGCGTGCAGCGTGCCGGCGGCATCGAGGTGCGGCTCGACGATCGTGCGCGACAGCCGCGTCCGGACCTGCTCGGTCAGCAGCTTGTGGTCCTTGGTCTCGGCGCTGGCGTCGGCGAGGCCCTCGAGGATGGTCTGCAGGTTGCGGATCGGCACGCCTTCGCGCAGCAGGCCGGCGAGGATGCGTTGCACCTGACCGAGCGTCATCTGGCTCGGGATCAGTTCGTCGACCACGGCCGGCGCGGCCTTCTTCAGGTTGTCGACGAGGGTCTTGACGTCGTCGCGTGTCAGCAGCTCGGCCGAGACCTTCTTCAGCAGTTCGGTCAGGTGGGTGACGAGGACGCTGGCCGCGTCGATGACGGTGTAGCCGAGCATCTCGGCGCGGTCCTTGTCCGACTCCGCGATCCAGCGCGCCGGCAGCCCGAACGCCGGCTCGATGGTCTCGACGCCTGGGATCGGATCGGCGGTGCCGCTCGGGTCCATCGCCAGGTAGTGCCCGGCACGCAGGTCGCCGCGGCCGATCTCCTGCCCCGACAACATGACGCGATAGGCGTTGGGGTCGAGCTGCACGTTGTCACGCACGCGGATCGGCGGCAACACGAAGCCCAGCGTCTGCGCGAACTGTCGTCGCAGCGA
>JAGQRA010000109.1 GCA_020425885.1 Planctomycetota bacterium
CCAGCCTCGCCCAATTCGCCGCCTTTCTCGGTCTGGGCCTCGGCCTTGCCTTCCCGCACCTGCGGCGCGCGGCCATGGCCGCTCTGCTGGTGGCGGCCGTCGCATCGCTCGCGGGTGGCCTGCTGGCGCCGGGGGCCCGGAGCCTCGAGACCGTGCACCACTACGCCGGCTATGAAGGTGCGGCCCTCGAGGTCTCCATGGTGGCGTTCCCGACGGGGACCGTGACCGCCGACGGCTGGCTGTGGCCGCTGCCGTTCGTCGGCTTCGCCGCGCTGTGGCTGCTGCTGCTGGCCCGGCTCGGCGGCGCGCCGCTGCGCAACCCGCTGCTGCTGCCCTTGCTGTTGGCCTGGACCGCGACGGCGACCTGGCTCCTGATGCAAGCGTTGGCCGCACCATCCGCCGTCGTCCAACCGGCCGGCATCGATCGCGTGCTGTGGCCGGCAGGGCTCGCGCTGGCGCTGCTGGTCGCGCGTTCGGTCAACGGCATCCTGCCCCTGATCGTGCTCTGCGGTGGCGGAGTCATGGCCGCGCGGCTACCGGCGGCGCTGTTCAGCAAGATCGCCTCCGACCAGCACCTGGGCACCAGCCTCGACATCAGCGGCGTCATTCACATCGTCAATCCGATGACGCAGGAGGTCTTCGACCCAGCACTCGTGCCGGGGTCGGGGCCGCAGCAGTTCTGGCTGATCTGGCTCGAGCACCTGATCATCTACCCGGCGCTGCATTCGATGAGCCTGTTCGGCATCGGGCTCGGCGTCCACCTGTGGCACAAGCACGCCGGCGACGAAGCGTGAATCCGGTGAATCCGGTGCCGGGACAAGAACCCACCTCTCGAACGAGAGGTGGGTTCCTGTCCCGGCACCGTACGAACTACTTGCGCTCGAGTTCGTCGGCCAGGGCACCGGCCCCGTAGATCTTGCGCAGCGACTCGATGATGATCGCCGGGTGCACGGACACCGTGCGCGAGACCTCGTCGTCGAAGACATAGCGGTTGCCGAGCATCTCGATGTTGCCATCGAAGATCAGGCCGACCACGTTCTGGTTCTTGTCGATCATCGGCGAGCCGGAGTTGCCACCGATGATGTCGCAGGTGGCGACGAAGTTGAACGGCGTCTTCAGATCGAGCTCCTTCTCCTTGTCGAGCCACGCCTGCGGCAGGTCGAACGGGTGCTCGGCACCGAACTCGTGATGGCGGGCGAACAGGCCGTAGAGCGTCGTGAAGAACGGCGCGATCGTGCCGTTGTACTCGTAGCCCTTGACGACCCCGTCGCTGATACGCAGCGACATCGTCGCATCCGGCGGGATGTCGTTGCCGTAGACGGCGAAGCAGGCCTCGCCGACCTTGATGTTGAGGTCGCGCTCCTCCTGCGACAACGCCTGCAGCGCGGCCCGATCGCCGTTCTGCGCGGCCGTCTTCATCTCCTGCTGGATCGCGGCGATCCGGTCCCAGACGCCGCCGTACTTCTCCTGCAGATCCGGGACCTTGGCGACCGCCGCCTGCAGGTCCTGCTCGGCCTTCTGCTTGATGGCCATGATGCGCTCGTTCTGCAGGCCGTCGAGGTAACCCTGGATCGCCTTGCGTCCGTTCTCGGCGCGGAGCAGCTTCGGCAGCAGCTCCTTGGTGTCGGCGCCGGGCTTCGCCATCGCTTCCTTGAAGTCCGCGACCTGGCCCTCGTAGCGCGCGAGCGCGCGCGGCAGCACCATGTCACGGTGCGTCTCGCACTGGGCAACGGTCGAGAGCCGGCCGGTGCTGCCCGGGTTGCCGGTGACGAACACGACCTCACCCTCGGATGCGCCGGCAGTCTTCCATTCGAAGCAGTACTCGCCGGTGTGCGCGGGCTGATCGTTCTCGTAGGCGCGCAGGAACGAGAAGTCGAGGCCCCAGCGCGGGTAGCAGAAGTTGTCGGGGTCGCCGCCGAAGTGCGCGCTCTGGCCGTGCGGGGCGCAGACCAGCCGCAGATCCGCGAAGATCTTGTGGCTGTAGAGCTGGTAGTTGCCGCCCTGATAGAGCGCCACGATCTCGTGCTCGAGGTCGGGGTTGGACTCGCGCGCGGCGGCGAGCACGGCCTCCTGCCCCTTCTCCTTCACCTCCGCCGTGACATCGCGCTGCATGAGCAGCTGCGACACCTTGGCGCCCGGGATCTTGATCTCGTTGCCGTAGGCTCCAGCGTAGAAGCCGTCCTTCTGCCAGTCGTTGTCGCCCTGCACCTGGGCGATGAAGTCACGCGAGCAATGGTGGTTGGTCATGATCAACCCGTAGGGGCTGACGAACGAGGCCGAGCAGAAGTAGCGTTCGCCGTTGCCCAGGCGCAGCGAAGACAGCCGGGCATGATCGAGCCACTTCTTGCTCGGTTTCCAGTCGTAGGCCTGCTGGAACCAGCCGAGCGGGGCGTGCTCGAACGTCCACATGCGGCCGAGCTCCTTGTGAGCCTGGGCCGTGGTCGGCACCGCGAACAGGGCGCCGATGGCGCAGCTGGTGAGGAAGGAGAACAGGGACCGCCGGGCAGGGCCCGTGATCGGCAGCGGGTTGGTCATGGTCATGGCTTCTTGGCCGGATCCTACGGAAGGCCCCCGCACGCTGCGAACCCTGGAGTACCGAACCCGCTTCGATTCTCCAGGCCCGGGGGGTCAGCCGGCGACGACGAGGAGGTCGTTGACGAAGGCCTCGGACATCTCGAGGGTGGCGGCCAGGTCCGGGTGGCGGACGACGATCCAGCCGTCGCCGACCGCGACCTGCTTCCAGTCCTTCTTCGGCTGGCCGATGGCGGTCAGTTCGATCGAGGCCACGTGCGGGCCGTAGCGGCGCAGCAGCTGGTCGAGGCCGCGATGTTCGCGCACGATCGCGCCCGGACCCTGGGCCCGCTTGAAGACCATCGCGGCGTTGAATTTCCTGCTCGTATCCTGTGACAGCCGGCCGTAGCAGACGGCCTCGGCCCAACCGGTGAACAGGTCGATGTCGCAGGCGTAGTTCATCGCATGGACGAGGCGGGCGCCGGGCGGTCGGCCGCCGATCTCGCCGAACACGGCCTCGCCATCGGCGGTGCGGAACCACTCCATGTGGGTGAAGCCGTATTCGAAACCGAGCGCCTTCAGCACGCCGTGGCCGAGCTCGAGGCCCGGCCGCGGAAACTCGGCGTGGATGTCGCGCAGCACGATGTTCTGCATCGAGATCCACTCGTTCTGGGCGAGGATCATCGGCTTGGGCCGGTACCACGACACGTTCTCGAACAGGATCCTGCCGCCGGCGCAGACCGTGTCGTAGGTCAGCTCCTCACCTTCGACGTATTCCTCGACCGAGACCTCCTCGACGTGGCGGGTGCGCTGCAGCGCCGCGTCGAACTCCCGGGCATCGTTGCAGCGGAAGGTGTTCTGGCTGCCGGCGCCGTCGATCGGCTTGATGATCAACGGGTAGCCCGTGCGCTCGGCGGCGGCCCAGGCCTCCTGCTGCGAGCGCGCCCGACCGTGGCGCGGCACGCGCAGCCCGGCCGCCTCGACGACCTCCTTCATGCGTTCCTTGTCGCGGACGATGGCGGTCTGCTCCATCGTCATGCCGGGCACCGCGAACGCGTGGCGCAACCGGGCGGCGAAGTACATCAGCCGCTCCCACGAGCACTCGACGCGGTCGATGCTGCGGCCGCGCAACCAGCGACGCACCTCCTCGACGGCGGCGTTCTCGTCGGCGAAGGAACACTGCAGGTAGTCGGTCAGCGCTTCGCGCGCCTCTCGCGGCAACGCCGCGGCGGGCTGATCGCCGACGCCCAGCACCTTGGCGCCGACCTGCGCCAGACCGCGCGCGAACAGAGGCATCTCGGCCGGGAATCCAGGGCTCAGGAAGATGACGTTCATGGTGTTCTGCTTTCGGACCCTGTGGTTTCGACGTGGTCGCTCAGCTGCCGAGCTCGACGCGCAAGGTGGTGACGATGCGGTCGACGGCGGCCGCGACCACGGCGGTGTCCGGGTGGCGCACGATGACGTAGCCCTCGCCTTCGTAGCTCGCACTCTGCGGCTGGCCGATCCGCGGCAGCCGCGACTCGACGATGATCGGACCGAGTTCGCGGCGCACCTCCTCGAGCCCGTTGACGGCGCGCACCGACCCCTGGCCCTGACCGCGCAGATAGGCGGCCCCGGTCGCGAACCTGCGCTCCGGCGGCGCGAAGGTCTCGAACACCATCAGCTGCGCGTAGGCCTGGTACATGTCGCAATCGTGAGCGTAGCTCATCAGCGTCGTGAACTGCGCGCCCGGCGGCCGCGCGCCGACCTCGCCGATCGCGATCGAGCCGTCCTTGCGCTGGAACCACTCCATGTGGGTCATCCCGGTCCACATGCCGAGCGCCGACAGCGCGGCCGGGCCGAAGCGGTGGATCGCCTCGAACTCGGGACCATCGATGTCGCGCGGCAGCACGACGCACCATTGGATCCATGGGTTCTCCATGACCTGCAGCGGCGTCGGGTGGTAGCTCGAGATGTTGTGGAAGACGTGCTTGCCGCCGATGGTCACCGAGTCGAACGAGAACTCGCGGCCCTGCACGAATTCCTCGAGCAGCACCTCGCGACCGCGTCCCGGTCTGGTCGCGGCCAGGAACGCGGCGAGGTCGGCGGCGTTCTTGCAGCGCGACGTCGCCTTCGCGCCGGCGCCGGCCGGCGGCTTGGCGACGAGCGGGAAGCCGATCGCGGCCGCGAACTGCTCGGCCTCGGCCGCGCTGGCGCAGAGCCGATGCTTCGCCGTGCCGATGCCGTGCGCCTGCAGCACCTCCTTCATGCGCGCCTTGTCGCGGAAGTTGCGCGCGGCACGGGTATCCATGCCGCGGATCCGCAGCCGCTCGCGGACCGCGGCCAGCGGCTCCTGCAACGGCTCGAGGATGCCGAGCAGTCGATCGACCGGGGCGATCTCCTTGCCGAGCGCGGCGATGGCGGCGACGAGCTGCTCGCTGTCGAGAGCATCGTCGACGCGGCGGTGCGCGACCAGCTGCTGACGCAGATCGTCGGGCACCTTCTCGGCGGCATCCTGCGAGACGATGCTGAGCCGGACACCCGACAGTCCGGCTGCGGCGCGGGCGAAGCGCAGCGAGCTCTCCATCACGAACGGGATGACGAAGACGACATGCAGCATGGACGGTGGTTACTTACCATCCCCGGTGTGCGTTCGCCATAACGCCGTGTGTCCCGCTCCGCTGACCGGACCGGATCCGTTCGCCGCGGCGCCGCCTGACGCCGCCAAAACACTTCTCGCGTGCAACCGGACTCCGTGCGAGCATCCCGCGCATGCGTCCCTTGCGGATCTGCCTCGTCGCCTCCGAGGTCTCGCCGTTCGCCAAGACCGGTGGACTCGCCGATGTCCTCACCGGCCTCGGCCGCTTCCTCGGCCGCGCCGGTCATGACGTCCGCATCTTCGTGCCGTTCTACAAGAAGGTGCGCGACGCGGGCCTCGAGGTCGAACCGCTCCTCGGCGCCCAGGACATCGACGTCAGGTTCCCGGACCGCACGATCCGCTTCGCCATCGAGACCGCGCCGTTGCCGCAGAGCGAGGTCCTGGTCCACTTCGTGTCGTGCCCGGAGCTCTACGACCGCGACGGCCTCTACACCGAGGACGGCGACGAGGCCCTGCGCTTCGGCATGCTGTCGCGGGCGGCGCTCGAGACCTGCCAACGGCTGTCCTGGTCACCCGACGTCGTCCACTGCAATGACTGGCACGCGGCCCTGGTGCCGCTCTATCTGCGCACGACCTATCACTGGGACAAGCTGTTCGCCGGCACCAGGACGCTGCTGTCGATCCACAACATCGGCTATCAGGGGTTCTTCGCCGAGCGGCAGCTCGACACGCTCGGGCTCGGCGAGCAGCGCGCCCACGTCCACCACGGCGATCTGCGCGGCGGTTCGTTCTCGTTCCTCAAGACCGGCGTGCTGCACGCCAACAAGCTGTCGACGGTTTCGAAGACCTACGCCGCCGAGATCCAGACCGCGGACTACGGCATGGGCATGGAGGAGCTGCTGCGCACGCGCAGCCACGACCTCATCGGCATCGTCAACGGCGTCGACTACGGCGACTGGGACCCGGCCACCGACCCGCTGATCCCGCACCACTACTCGGCAGCGGACCCGGGCGGCAAGGCGAAGATGAAGGCGGCGCTGCTGCAGCGCATGCAGCTGCCCTACGACCCGCGCGCGCCGGTGTTCGGCGTGGTCTCGCGCCTGACCTCGCAGAAGGGCTTCGAGCTGTTCAGCGACTCGATCCCGGTGTTCCTGCAGCGCGAGGACATGCGCCTGTGCGTGCTCGGTTCGGGCGAGACCGAGCACGAGAAGTACTTCCAGTGGCTGCGCGACACGTGGCCGGGGAAGGTCGGGCTCTACAAGGGCTTCCACAACGAGCTCGCGCATTGGATCGAAGCCGGCAGCGACCTCTTCCTGATGCCGAGCCGGTTCGAGCCGTGCGGCCTCAACCAGATGTACAGCCTGCGCTACGGCACGCCCCCGATCGTGCGACGCACCGGCGGCCTCGCCGACACGGTCGAAGCCTGGGACCCGGCAACCAGGACCGGCACCGGCTTCCTGTTCGACGAGTACAGCAGCCGCGCGCTGGCCGGCACGATCGACTGGGCCTTGCGCAACTGGCGCGACCAGCGCGGCTGGAAGCAGCTCATCGGCAACGGCATGACGCGCGACTTCTCCTGGGATCGTCAGGGGATGGAATACGTCGCCCTGTATCGTTCCCTCATCGGTCTCTGATCTCTGATCTCACTGGCTCCGAACATGCACGTCGTCCTCGTCGAACCGGCCTTCCCCAACAACCAGCGTGAGTTCCTGCGCGGCCTGCTGTCGACCGGCGCCCGCGTCTCCGCCATCAGCGAACGCCCGGTCGAGGCGCTGCCGGCCAACCTGCGCGAAGGCCTGTTCCAGTTCGAACGCGTGCGCTCGGTCGTCGACGAGACCGCCCTCGCCGACGCCGTGAAGCGCCTCTCGCAGCGCGTGCACGTCGACCGGCTCGAAGCGACCATCGAGGCGCACGTGATGGCGGCGGCGCACGTCCGCGAGCGCCTCGGCATTCCGGGTACGACGGCGAAGACGGCGTGGCTGTGTCGCGACAAGCCGGCGATGAAGGAGGCCGTCCGCGCCGCCGGCGTGGCCTGCGCCGCCAGCGCCCGGGTGACGTCGCCCGACGATGCCCGCGAGTTCGCCCGCCAGAACGGCTACCCGCTGATCATGAAGCCGCTCGACGGCGCCGGCGCCTCGGGCACGCACAAGGTCCACAGCGACGACGAGCTCGAGCGCGCATTGACCGAGCTGCGTGTGGCCCAGGGCCGCAGCGTCGCGATCGAGGAGTTCCTCGCCGGGCACGAGGGCTTCTACGACACCCTGACGGTGTGCGGCAAGGTCGTGCTCGACTTCGCCTGCCACTACTTCCCCAACGTGCTCGAGGCCATGCGCACGCGTTGGATCTCGCCGCAGATCGTCTGCACCAACCGCATCAGCAGCGACGGCTACAAGGAGGTCCGGGCGATGGGCCAGAAGGCGATCGACGCGCTCGGCGTCTGGACCTCGCCGACCCACATGGAGTGGTTCTTCGGCGACAAGGGACTCAAGTTCTCCGAGATCGGCTGCCGCCCGCCGGGCGTCGGCGTCTGGGATCTCTACTGCGCCGCCAACGACCTCGATCTCTACGCCGCCTGGGGTCACGCCGTCGTCCACGAGAAGGTGCCGTTCCAGCCGTCGCGCAAGTACTCGGCCGGCATGATCGCGCTACGGCCCGATCGCGACGGCGTCATCGCCGGTTACGAGGGCGAGGCCGAGATGCAGCGCCGCTTCGGCGAGTGGATCCTCGACAGCCACCTGCCGCCGCCAGGCACCCCGACCCAGGGAGTCGAGGGCGGCTACATGGCCAACGCCTACGTGCGCCTGCGCCACCCCGACTACGACACGCTGCGCTCGATGATGACGACGATCGGCGAGACGGTGAAGGTCAAGGCCCGGTAGCGGTCACGGGCCGGTCGCATCGTGCGCCGCCCCCATCGCGACTAATCGACGCCCAATCGAAACTGCCTGACCCGACTCGGCGCACCGCGCAACGCACAGGCCGCGACGAACTCCGGCCCCGGCGAGACATCGAGCATCGACCAGTCCCCGGCCTCGCCGTTGCCGTTGCGACAGGCCACCAATCGCGCATCGTCATCGAGGCTGACGTCGAAGCTGTCGAGCGCCATCGACAGCCCTTCGCCGAGCGCCTTGATGTAGGCCTCCTTGCGGGTCCAGCAGCGATAGAACGCGAGCAGGCGATCGGACTCGCCGAGCGCGCTGAGGCCGCGGAACTCGTCCTCGGAGAAGTGCTTCTCGGCGATCTGGTAGTAGCTGGTGAGATGCCGGACCTTCTCGCAATCGAGCCCGAGTTCGGTGCCGGCGATGCCGATCAGCGCGAGCTTGCCGGAATGCGAGAGGTTGAAGAACGGCCCCGCCCCCGAGCTCACCTGGCCGGCGAGGAACGGCTTGCCCCGATGTCCGGCCTCGAACCCGAGCACGGCCGGATCCCGTCCGAGGTAGCCGCCGAGGATCAGCCGCAGCGCGCCGTGGCTGATCTCGTAGCGCCGTCGATGGTCGGCGAAGTGGAAGCGCGCCGCCCGATCGTGTTCGGCCGGCGACAGCAGCGAGACGAGCTCGACCGCGTCGCCGGCCAACGGCACCGCCCAGACGTGCAACTCGCCGGCGGCGAGTCGGACCTCGGCGGGATCGACGAGCTCGAACGAACCGTGCAGGGCAACTTCGTCCATGCGTCGCGGCAGCGTATCACATCGTCCGAACGGACAAAGACTCGACCACCGCTACTTGCCTGACGACAGCGCTCGCACGAACGGCGCCGCCGGCAACCCGGCGCCATTGCGCAGTGTCGCGGCGGGCACCGAGGCCCAGGCGTAGCGGACCTGCACCGGCTCCTCGACCGCGTCCGCGGAGAGGATCACGTCATCGCCATCGATCCGCGCCGTGGCGTCGACGAACCGTCCGTCCGCGCCGGCGACCTGAAAGCCGGTGACCGGTGCGTCGGCCAGCAGTCCGCCGTCGGTGGCGGTGAACGTGATCCGCAGCGCCGCGCCATCGCGCACCATCGCGCCCGGCGACGGGCCGTCGGCGACCACGTCCTCACCGTAGGGTACGCGCCGGGCCTGCAGCGCCAGCCGCCGCCCGACCTCCTGCTTGTTGCGCGGATGGATGTCCTTGGCATTGCCGATGTCGAGCGTCACGGCCATCCCGGTCCGCGGCAACGCCAGCGCGGCCGCCTGCGCCAGGCGCAGAGCCGCCGTGGCGTCGTCGTTGCCGTCGTAGGCATACGGCGCGATCTGCACGAAGTGGAACGGCAGCGGGCGGTCGAACTGCGCGCGCCAATCCTCGATCATCGCCGGGAACAACCGCGAGTACTGCTCGGCACGACCGCGGTTCGACTCGCCCTGGTACCAGATCGCGCCCGCGAACGGGAACGGCACCAGCGGCGCGATCATGCCGTTCCACAGCACGGCCGGTCGGTTCGGCGAACCGCTGGCATCGCGCGGCCAGGCCGGCAGCTTCGCCATCGCGACGCTGCGCTGACGCTCCCAGCCCCCCGACAACGGCACGACCTCGCCGCCGGCCGAAAGCCGCATCGCCTCGGGTTCGCAGACGAAGCCGCCTTCGCCGCCGGTGTCGACGACGCGGACCACCAGGGTCATCGCTTCGCGCCCGGCCGACACGGCGGCCGGCACCACGTAGCTGCGCGGCGTCGACCAGGCACCATCGCCTTCCATGCCGCCGACCCTGGTGCCGTTGCACCACACCGTGTCCATGTCGTCGATCGCGCCG
>JAGQRA010000866.1 GCA_020425885.1 Planctomycetota bacterium
CACGAAATTCCACACGACTCCACACACGCAGTCATGAGCATCCGCGGTCCTGAAGTGCGGGCACCGAACTCCGGCTGCGCCAACGGTGGCACACCGCGTCGACTGCTCACTGGACCTCCCGGCCTCGGGAAGAACCACTGCATCAGAACCTCAGGGGACAGGGCCACCTTCGCGATTCGGCCCCGCCTCCGCGGGGTAAGCTCCCCCGCCGGGCCTACGCCGGTCCGGCGGGGAAGTCTGTCGATGAGTCGCTCAGGTCGCCCACTTGGAACGACACATCCTCTGTACCCTGGATCGCGACTCATCCCATACGTCGCTGTGCGCACATTGCCCTCGGCAAGTCCCCGTTGTGCCACGACCTGGGATCCGGGCCCTACTCCTGAGAGTCGGCAGCAAAGGCAGCAGCGGCCGCCTGCGACCCCTTCGCCCGATCGGGAACCCGACTGCGAACCGCGCCCGGGCGATCACCAGCTCTCCCGTTGGCCACCGAGCCGCAGGATATGCCGCCACTCCTCGACCGATACCGGTTGTACCGAGAGCCGACTGCCCCGCTGCAGCAGCACCATGTCGCTGAGCGCCGGTTCCTGCTTCAGCTGCTCGCGCGTCAGCGGTGACTGCATCGGCCCGACACTGGCGATATCGACCATGTACCAGGTCGGTGACTGCGGATCGCTCTTGTCGTCGTAGTAGTCGCTCGCCGCGTCGAAGGCCGTGTGATCCGGGTAGCCGTTCCTGACGACCTTGGCGATGCCGACAACCGCCATCGGCCGGGCATTGCTGTGATAGAACAGCACGCCGTCGTCGACGCGGATCTCGTCACGCAGCAGGTTGCGCGCCTGGTAGTTGCGGACCCCGTGCCAGTAGGTTCGGCGGTCGCGGACGAGGCTGTCGAAGGCGTACGACTCGGGCTCGGACTTGAACAGCCAATAGCGGCGGGGTCTCTTCGCGGCGGCCATGCGGTGCGCCATCCTACGCCAGCCGCGAGCCGCCGCCACCGGTCCTTCTATTGCCAGAGCGCCCGCAGCTGTTTGCTGACATGGGCGCCGAGCTCGAAGCCGAGGTCGCCCTCGATCTCGGGCTGAACCACGAGCGGCAGATCGCCGCCACGATCCCAGACGCGCAACGATTTGAGCCGATCCCCGTTGTCGCGGCAGAAGCGCACCGTCCAGTCGCAGTCGCCGAACGCCTCGCCGCGCAGGTCGACGCCACGGCGGGCACGCAGATCCCGCAGCTCGTCGTTGATGAACTCGCCGACATCGTCGCGGTTGCCGCTCTTGCCCAGCATTACCCAATGGCCGTCCTCGGCGCCGAACGCGCGTTGCTCGCCGCCTCGGCGCTCGAGCTCGAGGCGCCCGACCTGCGCCGCTATCCGCACGACATCGAGTGCGCAGTAGGCGGTCCACGGCCGCAGGTAGTGTTCGAGCACCTCCTGCGGCGTCAGCACCACCGTCGCCTGCTCGTCGTCGCGGCAGGCATAGACCAGCGAGACGTCGCCGCGTTCCACGGTGCTCCCGAGCCAGGTGGTCTGCGCCGCCTTGTCCTCGAAGGCCCGGATCGACAGCGAGACGCGCTCGCTGCCGGTGAGGCCCAGACCCGGACTGTCCGCGGTCATGCCGTCGGCGAACTCGAGCGCGCGCATGTTGTTGATGGCCTGCACCAGTTCGTTCACCGGCGACGGATGTGCGGGGTAGGCGACCGGCTCGATCAGCTGCCATTCGGCCGTAACCGAATCGCGCAGCAGACGGATGCGGTCGCCGCGACCCTGGCCCGGATCGACGATGATCTCGGCGAGCTCTTCGGCGAGGTTGGTGATCCCGACCAGGGTCTTCGCGCGCAGGGCATCGATGGCATTGTGGAACACGCTCTCGTAGGTCCGCGGATCACATTGGAACCAGCAGCTGCGCCCCGGCATCTGGCCATAGGCGGCACCCGATGACAACCACAGCGACAGCGACTCCTCGCCCCGCGCCCCCACCGCCTTGATGACGACCTCGGGCTCGCCTTCCGGATCGCGCATCAGCCCGGACAGGAACGTATCCGCGCGCAGCGACAGCACGGCGGTGACGAACCGCACCGCCGAGACCGGCTCGGCGCGACCGTCATACGGGTGCGTCATGCGCCAGCGCCCCTTGTCCTTGCGGGCCAGCTCCAGAACCTCGCGCTTCCCGGTCCGGGTCCTGTGCTCGACCCGCAGCGCGGTGCAGGTGCTCTCCTGCAGCAGGAACACCTGCAGATCGCGCAGGTTGTCGATGTTGACCCGCATGCTCTCGAACGGAGCCCTGGAGCCGCGCCAGATCTTGCCGTCGCGCCGCACGAAGCGGTCATCGCCGAGCGGCCCCGGGGCGCCGATGTCGCATTCGACCCGGTGGCCATCGGGCCATTCGGCGAGGAAGGTCACCTCCGGCGTCTCGAGCCCGGTCTCCTGGCGCCCCTGCTGATCGTCCTTCATCTCGCTCGCGACCAGACCTTCCGCATCCCAGGCGTTGACGATCTGCTCCAGGAAACCGCGCGAGGCGCGATCGACGATCGGCTCGACCATCTGGAACAGGCCGTCCTCGCGCCGATTGAACTCGTAGGCCGGCTGACCGGCGAACTGCCATCGCATGCGCGTGCACTGGCGCAGCGAACGACCATCCAGAGCCGGAATCGCCGCGCTCTTGGCCGGCGGTGGTTGCTGCTGGGTGAACCAGAGCACGACGCCGAGGCCGAGGACGAGCAGCAACAGGGTCAAGGTCGTCCGCATCGCCATCAGATCCGCCTCCGCATGAAGAACACCGCGAGCCCGGCGGCGAGCAGGGCACCGGGAACGATCCAGACCAGGAAGTTGCGTACGCGTTCGACCTGCTGCGGCGTGAGCTGCATCTCGGCCGGCCGGTACTTGTTGCTCTGGATGTTCATCAGCACCTTCCGTTCGGCCATCCAGTTGCAGATGTTGAAGGCGAGATCGCCGTATCGCGGCAGGCCGTCGTTGTTGCAGAACGCCCCCGAGACGATCACGACCTCTCCCTTGCGCGGCGCCTCCGTCGAGGTCGCTGCGGCGCCGGTGTCCGGGGTTGCCGCCGGTGTCTCGGGAGCCGGCGGCGAGACCTCGATCGCCATGCCGACGAACACGGTGCCGAGCCCGACCTGCGGCGCGGTGTAGTCCAGCGACCCATCGGCGCGCGGACGCGCCAGCCAGGCCTGGTTGCCGGTCGACAGCAGGTCGAAGACCTCGACCCCGGCCGGCAGCCGCGGCGGCGTCCGCAGCGGCCGCGCATCCGTCACCTCGATCGGCCGGCCACCCGCCAGCCGCATGGTCACCGGGTGCTTGGTGCTGAGTCCCACCTGCAACCTGCGCACGGCCGGATCGCCATCGAAGCCACGCCCCCCGGCGCGGCCGGAGGCATCCTCGATCAGGTGCAGGACCGGCGGCTGACCGACCTCGAAGCCGAGCAGCTCGCCGAGCTTGCCGCCGTCGGGATTCCAGCCCTCGACCGACGACCACGAGTAGTTCAGGAACAGCCGGCCGCCTTGGCGCACGTACTCGAACAGCACCTGGGCATCGAGGTCGCTGAACTCGGCCCTGGGCTCGAGCACGACGACGAGCGCGGCATCGCGCGGCACGACGCGCTGGCTCGCGAAGCTGAGCTCGTCGGTGCGGAAGCCGAGACTCTCGAGCGACGAGACCAGGTTGCCATAGGCGCGGCCGATGCTCGAGTTGGTGAAGTCGAGATCGCGCGAGTAGCTGTTGAGGAAGTAGGCGACCGGGGTGCCCTGCACCAGCAGCGACTTGATCGCGGACGACAGCTGCACTTCGCCGAGGTAGCGCTTGAGTATGGGCACGGTGACCTGTCCGGCCGGCCCGGTGTTCGGCCCGCCGGGCCACTGCACCTCGGCCATGTCCATGATCAGGGACAGCTTGCGGAACCGCAGCTCGCGGCCTGGTTGCTGCACCGTGACCACCACCTCCGGCTTGGGGCCCTTGTACTCGAAGCGCTGCGCCGCCTCGGTGGTCGCCGCGATGTCCGTGACCAGGTCATGGGTGTGGACCTTGAACAGCTCGCCGCCGAGCCACTGGTAGCGCCGGGCCAACAGCAGGGTGGCGCGCTGCAGCCGATCGATGATGTTGAGTTCCTGCTGCATCGCCGGATCGCGCGCCGACCCGCTGATGCGCGGGAAGAACAGGTGGAACTCGACCTTCACCTTCTGGTCCCGCAACGAGCGCATCAGCTCCTCGGTCGCGGGGTCGACGGTGTTGAGGTTCTGCGGCGACAGATCGATCAGGGTGCGCAACGCCGGTCGCGACGCCGCGTAGACGAGCAGCATCCACACCGCCAGCATCAGCACGGCGGCGATGCAGAGGTTGAGCAGCGAGGCCAGTCGGCGAACCCTCATGCCACCCTCCTCGACGACAGGCTGACGGTGGTCAGGAACAGGAAGAACGCCACGCCGCCGATGTAGAACGCGACCTGGCTGGTGTCGATCAGGCCGCGTGCGAACCAGTCGCGGAAGCTGCTCAGGACATCGAACTTGTCGAGCAGCTCGCGGACGTAGTAGTCCTGCGCCAGCTCGCCGAGCTCGGGGCGCAGGGTCGGCGACAGCTGCAGCAGGCCGAAGTCGAACAGGATGCCGAGCAGCGCCGCCAGCAGCACGTTGTCGGTCAGGCTGCTGGCGAAGCAGCCGAACGCGAGCAGCATCGCGCTGAGCAGGAACATGCCCAGGTAGGCGGCGAACACCGGGCCGAACGCCAGATCGGTGGCGAGGAACGGCCCGTACTCGATGACGTGCAGCAGCAACGCGCTCGGCAACCAGAGCAGGCCGTAGAACACGGTGGCGGCGGCCCACTTGCCGATCACGATGCCGCCATCGCGCACCGGCGCGGTCATCAGCATCTCCATCGAGCCGGTGCGACGTTCCTCGGCGAAGCACCGCATCGTCAGGATGCCGGGCACGAGCACGACCATCCAGAAGGTGCTGCCGACGCTGTAGGTGACCGTCGCGAACTGATCGGGATCGCCATGCGTCAACCGGAAGAAGTGGACGAGGCTCGACAGCTCGAAGCCGCGCCAGAGGTAGAACACGACGGCGATGACCCAGCTGACCGGGCTGACGAAGTACGACAACAGCTCCTTGCGGAACGTGATGTAGGCGCCGTTCACTGCTCGGACTCCTCACCGTCGCGCCGGGCCGAAGGCGCCGGAGAGTCGGCGGCTGCCGCGACCGGCTCGTGCTCCTCACCGCGGTCACTGCCCTCGGTGATGCGCTGGAAGTACTCCTCGAGGCTCGGCATGTCGACGCGCAGGGCGCGCACCGCGATGTTCGCCGCAGCGAGGCGACGGCCGATGATCGCGCTCGGATCCTCGCCGGGGCCCAGGTCACCGACCACGCAGACGCAGCCATCGGTGTCGTCGACGACGCGCAGGGCCGAGATGCCGGCGGCCTCGCCGACGATCCGCAGCAGGCTGTCGGGATCCGAGAAGGCCTCCAGGCGCAGGCTGCGCCCGGCGCTGGTCGCTACCAGGTCGGCCGGCGGCCCATCGGCCCGCAGCGTGCCGCGATGGATGACCAGAATGCGCGAGGCGACGTCGGCGACCTCGGACAGGATGTGGCTCGAGAACAAGACCGTGTGTTCCTCGGCGAGACCGCGAACGACCGCCTTGATGCGGCGGCGCTGATTGGGATCGAGTCCCGAGGTCGGTTCGTCGAGGATCAGGACCGGTGGATTGGCGACGAGGGCATCGGCCAGCCCGACACGCTGGCGATAACCGCGCGAGACGTTGCCGACCAGCTTGCGTTGCACCTCCTCGACGCCGGCCTTGGCCATCGCCCGCATCACCGCGAGCCTTCGCTCCCGCGGCGGGACGCCCTTCAGCGCGGCGCGATAGCGCAGGTACTCGACGACCCTGAGCTCCGGGTAGATCGGCACGTTCTCCGGCAGATAGCCGATCTGCTGGCGTACCCGCAGCGAGTCCTTGCCGACGTCGAAGCCGGCGACGGCAGCCGTACCCGAGGTCGCCGGATGGTAGCCCGCGAGCACGCGGATCGTCGTCGTCTTGCCGGCGCCGTTGGGACCGAGGAAGCCCACGATCTCACCGCGCGCGACGGTGAAGGAGATGCGATCGACCGCCAGCGTCGGACCGAAGCGCTTCGTCAGATCGGAAACCGTGATCATCAGCGAGTGCGGTAGCGCAGCAGCACGGCCCGAGTAACACCCACCGCCAGACCGTCGCTGCGTGCCGAAGAGTATTCCGCGCGCAGGGAAAGGCCAGGACCGATGAGCGCGATGGCTCGAATCGCGAAAGCGCCGCGCGAACTCCGCGATCGGCGGGGCTCGCGCGGCGCTCGTGTCGTGCGCCTGCCTTGCCGCGGCTACTTCACTTCGAAGTCGG
>JAGQRA010000867.1 GCA_020425885.1 Planctomycetota bacterium
CACGACGGACACGAAGACGCCGATGATGCGGTTGAACCTCAAGGCCACGGCGGTCGCGACGTTCCTGCTCGAACCGGCCGAGACCGCGCTCGGCATCGTCGCCGCCGGCGAGGAGCACGGCTTCACCGTCAAGGTGATCCCGCGCGCCGCAGACTTCGCGATCACCGGCGCGAAACCGTTCCCGACCGGGGTCACCGCCACCTACCGGCGCATCGACGATGCCAAACCACCCCACTGGCTCGTGACCGGCACCTTCGCCAGCAGCTGGCCCGGCAATGCGAATGCGGATCTCGAGTTCGAGACCAACTCGAAGCAGGCCCCGATCGTCACGATCAAGGTGCACGCCACCGTTCGCCTGCCCGTCGAGGCCAAGCCACCCTTCTTCTCGCTCGGCCGTGTCCCGCTCGACAAGGGCGGCAGCGCGCGCATCGCGCTGTCGCGAAGCGACGGCAAGCAGCTCGAGGTGCTGGGGCTTCGGGTGGAAGGCGCCAAGGACGCCGCGCAGTTCGTCACCGCTCACGCCTTCAAGGCAGGGAGCGATCTCATCGTCGAACTCGTGGTCGCCGCCGGCGCGCCCAAGGGCCTGCTGCGAGGCGATGTCGTCATCGAGCTCGATCACCCGACGGTCAAGGAGCGGCGCATCAACTTCAACGGTTTCATCCGGTAGCCGGCGCACCTTCGGCTCCGTCCTTGCCGCGACAGAAAAGGCGTGATCCGTAACAGCGGCGCGGTTCTCGTATCGACATGCATCGGCAACTCCGCTTCGACGCACGCTCTACCTTGCTCGGGATCGCCGTCCTCTGTGCGGTGTCCGTGGTCGGATGTGGCGAGAACGGCGCCGCCGTGCCCGACACCCCGCCCATCGCGCGCGATCCGGTGACGGCCCATCGGGCCGCAACCGCGGCGATCCTCGCCGGCATCGAGAAGATCGTCACCGCACTGCAAGAGGTGGTCGCCGGCGACCTCGAAGCCGATGCCGCGAAACGCCGCATCGAAGCGATGCAGCCGAACCTCGATTCGGCGATCGCCGACCGCAACGGACTCGGCCCGGCAACCGAACCCGCAGAACTCGCGATCTATGCCGAGTTGGAGCCGCGACGGAAGCAGCTGTTCCTGACGTTCAACGAGACCTGCAGGAAGCTCCGCGGCAACAAGGACCTGCTCATGGCGGTGCAGAACCGAATGTTCACCGCGGTAGAGGCCCTGGCAGCCCAGCCCCGCTGAGATGACGGCGGGGGCAGACAGCCCCGACGGTCACTTGGTCGGCTTCTGCCCGGGGTTCGTGCCGAGCATGCCCTCTTCGTACATCTGCTGCGCCAGTTCGGGATCCAGCGGCACACCGGGCGTCGGCGACGCGACCACCGAAGTGGCATCCTTGCGGCCGAGGTCGCTGCGGAACACCATCGCGGTCGTCGACATGGTGCCGTCGGCGTGCTCGTACCACTCCCAGCCATCGGCATCGACGACGAGCGCGACGACGGGGGGCAGGGCCCCGCGCTCGG
>JAGQRA010000868.1 GCA_020425885.1 Planctomycetota bacterium
CGAAGAGCTCGCCAAGCGGGGAGCGAAGCGCGATGCGCTGCAGCGGGAGCGGCAGGGCATCTACAAGCAGGTCGTCGATCACCACAACGAGTGGGTCAAGCAGGTGCGCAGTCTCGAACTCGACCCGAAGGTCTGGGAGAGGGTGAGCAGAGGCAAGTGATCATCGGCACCGCTGACCCTTGGGGCCGGCAGCGGGGGCGAATCGCCGCGGGCCGGTGCCGACCTGCCACCCCGGCGGATCACCGCACCTGCAGCACGGCGACCTTGAGGTAGCGCGTCTCCGGACACTCGAGCGCGACCGGATGATCGGGGCCGGCGCCACGCAGCGTGAGCACGCGCACGTCGCGCCGGGCCATCGCCGCGGCCTCGCGCAGCATGCGCAGGAAGCTGTCCTCGGACACGCTGCCCGAACACGAGCAGGTCACGACCAGGCCGCCGCGTTCGACCTTCTCGATGCCGAGTCGGTTGAGGTCGCGGTAGCGCTGCAGCCCCGCCTCGATCGCATCCTTGTTCGCGACCCACTTCGGCGGATCGAGGATGATCAGATCGTGGGCGCCGGCTGGTGCCTCGCGCAGCAGGTCGAAGGCGTCGCCGTGGACCGCTGTGAGCCGCATGCCGTTCTGCCTGGCGTTGTGCTGCGTCTGCGCGACCATCGCCTCGTCGAGGTCGGCCGCCGTGACCCTGGCGGCGCCGCCGGCGACGGCGTTGAGCGCGAAGCCACCGCTGTTGCAGCACAGGTCGAGAACGGCGCGGCCCTTCGCCAGTCGGCGCACCAGCTCGCGGTTGTCACGCTGGTCGGCGAAGAAGCCGGTCTTGTGGCCGCTGCCGGCCTCGACCGCGTAGCGGATGCCGTGTTCGGTCACCGTCGTAGCCATGGCGGTCGGTCGCGGCAGCTTCTCCATGCCCTCACGCTGCGCCCATTCCTTGTCCTGCAGCAGCACCAGCCGGCTCCGCTGGCGATGGCCCAGCAACCATTCGCCGAGCGGCTCGAGTTGTTGCAGCATGCCGAGCGAGGCGACCTGGGCTATGAAGACATCGCCGAGGCGATCGAGGATCAGGCCCGGGAAACCGTCGCCCTCGGCGTGCACGATGCGGTAGGCGTCGGTGACCGCGGGCAGGTCGAGCACCCGTTCGCGCAAGGCGACGGCCGCCTGCAGCGCGGTGACGAAGTGGCCGGCGACGTCGCGCACCTCGCCATCGGCGAACATCCGCACCGCGAGTTCGGTGCGCGGGTTGTAGAAGCCGGTGCCGACGAGGTGACCCTCGCGGTCGCGGACCTTGACGACGCCGCCGGCCGGCAGCGGCGCGCCGGGCTTCTGCACCATCTTGCGATAGAACCAGGGGTGGCGGCCGGTGGCGCGGACCTTGAGCCGGACCTCGGGCAACGGCCTTGGCGGCCCGTTGTTGCGACCCTTGCTCATCGGCCGGCTTTGACCGGTGGGGGTGGCGCGGTCGGTCGCGGCCGCGGCTCCTGCTTCAGCTTCTCGAGCAGCACCTCGATGGCCTTGTCGAGCTGCGGATCGATGCCGCGCAGCACCGAAGCGACGTCGTTGTCGACCTCGATGTCGGGGTCGACGCCGTGGCCCTCGATCGTCCATTCGCCATCGGGCTCGGTGTTGCCGAACTCGGGCACGTTGACGGTGCCGCCGTCGAGCAGCTGGCCGCGGTCGGTGATGCCGATGATGCCACCCCACGACCGCTTGCCGATCAAGGGGCCGAGCCCGGCGCGGCGGAACATGGCCGGGAAGATGTCGCCGTCGCTCGCCGAGGTCTCGTTGAGGATACAGGCGAGGTGGCCGTGGAACAGGGCGCGAGGATACGGCGTGTAGTCCGAGGTGCGGCCGAAGGTGCACAGCAGCAGGCGTCGCTGCAGGCGACCCAACACCATCTGCGACACGTTGCCGCCGCCGTTGTAACGGTCGTCGATGACCAGCGCCTGCTTGTCGAGCTGTGGGTAGTACTGCTTGATGAACTCGCGCAACCCGGTGCTGCCCATGTCCGGCAGGTGGATGTAGCCGACGCGGCCGCCGGTCGCGGCCGACACCTTGCCGCGGTTGGCTTCGACCCAATCGAGATAGAGCAGGCTGCGCTCGCTGGCGATGCCGTCGAAGGTCGCCGTGGTCGCGCCGTCGCGCCGTGGATGAACGTTCGTGAGCAGGGTAACGCGGTGCCCGAGCCTGCCGCGCAGCAGGCTGTAGGGATTGGTTTCGGCGGCGAGATCGACGCCGTCG
>JAGQRA010000869.1 GCA_020425885.1 Planctomycetota bacterium
CCTCGCCGCCGCCGCCCTGATCGCGGCCGGTGCCGCCGGCGACACGCTGAGCCGACTGCAGCAGCACTTCGCCGGCGAGGACATCGGCAAGGAGACCTTCCTGGCGCAGGCGGCGACGCCCGACGCGGCCAGCAAGCGCGGCTACTGGGAACAGTACATGCAGCTCGAGACCCCGCCCGAGCAGTGGACCCAGGACAGCCTCGGCTACTTCCACTGGCCCGGCCAGGACGAGCTGACGATGCCGTACCTGCGCCCGGCGCTCGACAAGGTCGACTGGGTCAAGCAGAACCGCCGCATCTTCTTCATGCCGGCCTGGCTCGATGCCTTCATCAACGGCCACAGCTCGGCCGCGGCGCTGGCCATCGTCGACGACTTCATGCAGACGTCCGAGCTGAGCCCCGATGTGCGGAAGAAGCTGCAGCAATCGCGCGACGGCCTGGCCCGCGCGGTCCGGATCCGAGCCGCCTTCGCCGCCCCACAGGGCCGGTAGCACCGAGCCGACCGCCGGCAGCCTGCGCCCGCGCTTCCCAATTCGCATGGCATGGGGCATTCTCTATTGCGCCCCGCGACTCCATCCGCGCATCCCATGTTCCTCTCCCTCGCCATCGCCGGCGTGGCCATCGCCTGCCCCGGCAACCCGACCGCGCCCGCCTTCCACGCCTTCGCCGCCATCAACGACACGCTGTCGCACGGCCAGGTCGGCGACAACCGGCTGTCGCTCAACGAGGCGATCCAGCTGCACAACAACACCCTGTTGTGGAACCAGCTGTCGGCCGCCGAGCAGGCCCAGCTGGCGCTGATCCCCGGCACCGGCACGAGCACGTTCCTGAGCTGGGCGCGGTTCGACGCCACGGTGACGCCGACGATCACCATCGAGCGCGATCTCGACGTCATCGTCAACACGACCTACGGCCTCTATCTGTCGAGTGACAACGGCGCCACGGTGTTCGACTTCTCGGGCGCCAACGTCCAACACGGCATGCGCTCGACCTCGAATTCGCTGCAGATGCGCGACCTCGTGTTCTCGGGCGGACCCGCCGGCCTCGACGTCGTGCAGTCCGACATCGCCGGCCAGATCGGCCTCGCCGCCGACCGCTGCCACTTCGAGAACCAGACCCAGTTCGGCGTGCGCGTGGCGACGACGACGGCGAACGGCTTCGGCAAGATGTACCTCGAAGGCTGCGTCTTCGACGGCGCCACGACCGGGGTCGTGTTCGACGAGGCGGTCGCCGGCCGGACCTCGTTCTTCGACCTGCACGACTGTCGCATGAGCGGGGTCACCGACGGCGTCGTGATCACGGTTGGCAACGGCGGCCTCGGCCGCTACTTCATCGACCGCACGGTCATCGAGGCCAGCGCGACCGGAATCGAGCTCACGCGCCCGGCCAACGCCGATCGCGCCGCCCTGTTCCAGATCCGTCACCTCGACATCCGCGCCACCGACTGCGCGCTGCTGCCGGGCTCGGCGACGACGCCGACCACGATCTCGATGCAGATGGCGCATCTGTGGGCGCAGATCTCGGGCACCGCGCTCCAACTCGGCCAGACCGGCGCCGATGTCGGCGGCGTCGTCGAGGACTCGACGCTGGACGGCGCGGTCGTGGTCCACACCGGCGGCGGCACGACACCGCTCGCCG
>JAGQRA010000870.1 GCA_020425885.1 Planctomycetota bacterium
TGCCTCGCCTGTGGTGGGCATGGGCACGCAGGTGGCCCAGCCTACGATCCGGACAACTATCCGAACTACCGGCCGCCGTGCGCGTCGTGCGGTGGGTCTGGTTACATGAGCTGAACATCGCTCCTAATCGAATGATCAACGCGCTACTTGTCCTCGTCACCTTGCACGCTTCGACACCTTCACCGCAGGCGCCACCCCGCGGCTACGAGCTACACGCGTGCTGGAATCTGGCGGCCCGAGTCGCTGTGTCGGACCGCGCCCTCAACAGCTGCGTCGATGTCCGAGAAGCCGAGTTGGCTGCCATCCTCGGTGACGCCATTCGGGAAACCGCGATGTTCGAGACCATTGAAGGTGCCAGTGGCGGGCTCCTGGGTCAACGGCACGCTTCGAACCGATGGCGTGCCGATCGCGCCGCCGTCGAGCAGCGAATCGCTGAGAAGGTCGGCGCGCGCGGTGCGCAGCTGTTCCGACTCGGGCTCGCCGTGACGGACGGCGACGGGGCGAGTGTTCGTGAACTCTCGACCGCGCTCGGGCTGACGGCCGCATGGCGGGATCGGCTGGCCCAGCTCGCGGTTTCGCGCGACCGATCGGAGTACCGCATCGACGGGAAGCCCGCGCTCGGCGACACGGTTCTCGAGGGGATGCGCGCCCTGGATTCCGAGCTCATGGTGCAGTCCGCGCCGGCGGAGTCCGGCGGCGCTTGGACACCGAACGATGACAAGGGGCAAACCGACACTGAGGCCAGGGCCGCGTCGAACGTGACGCTGGCACGGGTACGGGCCATGATCGGTGATCGCGTCGTGCTTCGCCTACACGCACGCCCGGTTTGGTTGGCCAGTAGCCTTGTCGGAGGCCGCGGCTTCCCTGCGGGCTTCGCACCGCTCGGAGACCCCTTCGAGCGCGTGGTCAGTGCCGGGGACCTGCCGGCGACGAACATCCTGGATGCCTCGCACACTCCACCCCGTTTCGACGTGCTCCTGGGCGCCGATGGACCGGTGTGGACTCGACTCGACGACATTGCGTACGCCGAGCAGGTCGCCACCCGCAAGCGACGTCGGCTCGCGAACCCGTTCAATGCCAACCTCGAGGAGCACGACCGACTGGCAGAGTTGAGTCGTTGGTACCAGACGTTCGTAGTGCCGAACGGCTTGTTCGAAACGAGGATCCCAAGTGCCGAGGGGCCTCCAATTCGGCTGCGGTTCCACGCTGCCAACCAGACCCTGCAGCAGCTCGTGATTGGAGGCAACGCCGCGGAAATGCGAGCGTTGACAGCACGTCTGCGCCGCGGTTGCTTCCTCGAGATCTCGGCGAGAGTAGGCGAGGTTCGCCCTCTCGATCGCAGCAGTGAGAAGAACCTCGTGATTGTGGACGTACTGCCCTCGGCGGTTCACGTCGGCGGCAAGTGAGCAGTTCTAACGGCAACGTTCTACGTTCCGACGTTCCGAGTGGGCTGCGGCAGAACGCGGCGCGCTGCACACCTGCACACGACGCGTCACCGCGAATCCGGTCCGCGCGTCGCTACTCCAGCTCGAGCGGCTCCAGGATCCGCGGCGCAAGGACTTCCACCAGCCGCCCCTTCGCGCGGCGCGTAGGAAATAGAAAGGGGTGCTCCGGACCACCCGGAACCCACGCCCCCACGTTCCGCTGCCGGCTCGGCGCCGTCACCCCACCGGCAGACCGCAACCGACCCGGGCATTCCGCGCGACCCCCGCGGCCTGTGACAGACTCCGTCCCCACCGCGAGCTGCCGATCACAGTCCCATTCGGGATCCCAGGAGACCGCATCCGTCCAATGCTCATGGCAATGTGACCCCGTCGATGCGGATGCTCGACCTTTTCCGCGTCCTACTTGCAGGTGACAACAATACTCACAATTCGGTCATCTACGACCGTCGCTTCGTAGCGCACCCACACCCCGTGCAGAAGTGTCCATGTCCACACGTCACAACCATCTTCGCCAGCGCGTTCCCAGACATTGCCGGGCGGACCAAGCCTGAGCACAACATCGGCAACAGTTTCCCCCACCCTTGGTCCTTCACCGGAAGTCTCATCAAGAGCAGTCACATTGCTCCAGACCAGAACGCCACAGGACACGGCCCCCAGCAACACAGCCCCTAATCCAATGACCCACCGGGCGCGCATGGTCACTCTTCTCTGCCACAGTTTTCTATAGGACATTCAGAAGCGTAAGACACACTG
This sequence comes from Planctomycetota bacterium, assembly GCA_020425885.1. The sequence continues at coordinate 2,199 of JAGQRA010000870.1, forward strand.
CCTCCTTCGAATCCGAGAGACTCGTCGGTGGATCTCATGGTGATCTTCTGATTGTAGCAGATGGAAGAAGCCGAGCGCGTGCCAGCTCTGCCGTCCTTTGCTACAATCAGATCCGTAGAGCCATCCGTCCAAGCCCAGCTCCAAGCGGCTCCCAGCCCTCGTGAGGTTCCGCCTTGGACACGCCCGCATCCCCGCCGATCGAGACCGTCGCGATCGACCTGCTCTACTGCTCCCCGACCAACCCGCGCCGCAATGACGCCGCTGTCCCCCACGTCGCAGCGTCCCTGCGCCGGTTCGGCTGGCAGCAGCCCATCGTCGCCCGGCGCTCGGGTGAGGTCGTCGCCGGCAA
>JAGQRA010000871.1 GCA_020425885.1 Planctomycetota bacterium
CGGTGGTCGCCGTATCATAAAAAAAAAAATGGGTCTTGTTGGTCGCGCCGACCTCGACCATCTCGCAGCCGGCGCGCCGCATCACGTCGGGCACGCGGAAGCCGCCGCCGATCTCGACCAGTTCGCCGCGCGAGATGACCACTTCGCGGCCGGCGCAGAGCGCGGTCAGCGCCAGCGTCACCGCGGCCGCGTTGTTGTTGACCACCAACGCACCGTCGGCCCCGGTGATGTCGCACAAGAGGCCCGCGACTCCGAGCTCGCGCTGATCGCGTTCGCCGCTCACCGGGTCGACCTCGACGATGCCGTAGCCGGCCACCGCCGCCATCGCCGCGATCGCGGCGGGCGGCAGCGGCGCCCGGCCGAGCCCGGTATGCAGCACGATCCCGGTGGCGTTGATGACACGCTCGTGACGCGGCCGCTGATCGAGTTCGCAGCGCCGCAGCAGCTCGGCCGCGCCGCGCTCGCCGCCGCAGCGCTCGGCCAGCGCCTCGGCATCCAGCCCCGCGTTCAGGACCGCCGAACGCAGCTCCTCGAGCCAGGCTCGCGCCTGTCGCGTCAACACGGCGCGCGGCACTGCGGCGTAACGCACATCGCGTAGGATCTGGTCGATCGGCGGCAGACCGCGCAATGCGTGGGAAGGGTTCGAGTCGGTCCTAGGCATCGTGTGAACGGTCGTTACCATACCGCACCCCCATGGCGCGCACTGCATCGAAGCCCCTCGAGCCGGATCCGAAGGAGGGCGCGCTGGCTCACACGCTGGGGGTGCCCGACCTCGTCGCCCGGGTGCTGCTGGCGCGCGGCTTCGACGACCCCGAACTGGTCCGACGTCTGCTGCGGCCCGACCTCCGGGCGCTGCACGATCCGTTCATGTTCCGCGACATGGACAAGGCCGTCGATCGCATCCGCAGGGCGATCCGCAACGGCGAGTCGATCCTGATCCACGGTGACTACGACGTCGACGGCATCACGGGCACGGTGCTGCTGCACAAGTTCTTCCAGCTGCTGCACGTCACCAGCAAATGCCACATCCCGGCCCGCGCCGACGGCTATTCGATCAGCAAGGCCAGCGTCGCGGCGATCCTGGCCGGCGGCCATCGGCTGGTGATCTCGGTCGACAACGGCACCAACGCCTGCGAGGCCATCGACGAGCTGCAGCGCCGCGGCATCGACGTCATCGTCACCGACCACCACGGCACCAGCGAGAACGTCGCCGCCGCCTACGCCATCCTCAATCCGCGGCTGCCCGACTCCGGTTACCCCGACCGCAACCTCGCCGGCTGCGGCGTCGCCTTCCGCCTCGCCGCCGCCATCGCCGCCTCGTTCTCGGGCACGATGCTGCAGAGCCCGGAGTTCGCCGACTTCCTCACCGACGCCGTCGGCCTGATCGCGCTCGGCACCGTCGCCGACGTCGCCCCCCTCACCGGCGAGAACCGCACGCTCGTCTTCCATGGCCTACGCGCGCTGTCGCAGAGTCGCAATCCCGGCATCCGCGCGCTGCTCGATTCGGCCGGCCTGGCGCATCGCGGCATCGACACCGGCGACATCGCCTTCCGCATCGCACCGTTGATCAACGCCGCCGGGCGCATGGGACACGCCATCGAGGCGGTGCAGCTGCTGACCGCGCCGGGCATGGCCGAGGCCCAGGTCCAGGCCGCCATCCTCGAACGCTTCAACGAGGAGCGGCGCGCGACCGAGCGCGTCATGCAGGACGAGGTGATGCGCGCGGCCGCTGAGATCACGGCACCGGCGATCGTGCTCGGCAAGGACGACTGGCATCCGGGCGTGCTCGGCATCGTCGCCGCCCGCGCCGCCGAGACCTTCGGCAAGCCGGCGATCCTGATCTCGTTCGAGGGCGGCACCGGCCGTGGCTCGGGTCGCTGCAACACCGGGCTGCACCTGCGCGACGCGCTCGCGGCCTGCAGCGACCTGCTCGAGTCGCACGGCGGTCACGCCGCCGCCGTCGGTCTCGAGGTCAGGCGCGACAACTTCGACGCCTTCTGCCGCAGGTTCGAAGCCGTCTGTGACGAGCTGCCGGCCAACGCGCCGACGTTCTACGACGGACCGGCCAGCTTCACCGACCTCGACCCGCACACCGTGCGCCGCCTCGACATGCTGGCGCCGTTCGGCACCGGCCACCCGCGCCCGCGGTTCCTCACCGGCGGCGTCATGAGCGTCGGCAATCCGACCTCCGACGTACGCGGGCAGGATCTCCGCATCCGCGTGACCAAGGACGGCCAGGTGATGCCCGCGCGCCTGATCCGCGGCATGCGTCGCTTCGAGGAACTGCGCAACCATCGCGGCCCCTGGACCCTGCTCTACTCGCCGCGGATCTCGTCGCGCGGCGAGGAAGGGCCGGTGCTGCTCGAGATCCACGAGATGACCGCCGAGGCCGCACCGAGCAATGGGCCGGCGACTGCAGCCGCTCCGCCCGAAGGACCGAAGTACACCCCGTGACCGATCTCATCGACTCCCCCGCCGCCCGCCCCGACTCCCCCGCCGCCCGCCCCGGTCCGTTCCGCCGGGTCTTCCACTGGTGCCGACTCGCGCCGCGTCGCCTCTACGACTGGGTCCTGCACTGGGCCGACACCGCGTTCGCAGTGCCGGCGCTGTTCCTGCTGGCGCTCGCCGAGAGCAGCTTCTTCCCGATCCCGCCCGACGTGCTGCTGATCGCGCTCTGCATCGGCGACGTCAAGAAGAGCTATCGCTTCGCGCTGTGCTGCTCGATCGGATCCCTGCTCGGCGGCATCGCCGGCTACGGCATCGGCATGTTCCTGTGGGAGAACACCCAGCAGTTCTTCTTCGACTACGTCCCCGGGGTCAACGAGGCCAGCGTCGCCAAGGTCAGCGGGCTCTACGAGGACTACAGCTTCTGGATCGTCTTCGTCGCCGCGTTCACGCCGATCCCGTACAAGGTGATCACGATCCTGGCCGGCGTCTGCGCGATCAACTTCCCGATGTTCGTCATCGCGTCGTGCATCGGCCGCTCGGCCCGCTTCTTCCTCGTCGCCTGGCTGATCCGTCGCTTCGGCCCGTCGATCAAGGACTTCATCGAGCGCCGCTTCGCCCTGGTCACCATCGCCGGCTCGATCCTGCTGATCGGCGGCTTCGTCGCCATCAAGTACCTCGCCCACGCCGGCTAGGCTTCCGCCCTAGCGCGACAGGCAGCGCGGGAACAGCACGTGGTTCTCGAGATGGACGTGCTGCATCAGGTCGCGTTCGAGTTCGCCGAGCCCGAGGTAGAGCGCGCGCCAGGTGCCACAGGCGGCCGGTGGCGGCACCAGATCGTGGGCCAGCCGGCGCATCGCCGAGAGGCTGTCGCCGTGCTCGTCGTGCTCGCGTTCGAGAACCACGATCGTCTCGGCGACCTGTGCGTCGTGGCCGGCGAGCAGCGCCGGGAACAGCACCTCCTCCTCCTTCTGCATGTGCTCCTCGAGCTCCTGCTGCATCTGCAGCAGGTGCGCGGCCAGGCCTCGCGGGCAGTCCGCCTTGCTGCCATGCACGGTCTCGACCTTCGCCGCCATCGCAAGAAGCCGCGGCAGCTCGGCGCGATGACCGGCGTGGAAGTGATCTACGAGGTGGGCCAGCAGCTGAACCACCGGACGCTCGTCCCAGCGTTCGTCGTCGGGCAGTGGTTCGAGTTCGGCGCGCAGTTCGGCGAGGACCCGGGTCGTGTCGAGCCCCTTCTGGGCGCACGCCGCGCCGACCGACATCCGCCCCTTGCAGCAGAAGTCGAGCCCATGGCGCAGGAAGACGCGCGACGCCCCCGCCCAGGCCGTGGCCAGCTCGGCCAGAATCGACTCGGCGGTGATCCGCGGCGAGGAACCGGGGGCGTCGGCAGGTTCGGTCATGGACTCGGCAGGGTGTTCCTTGATCAATGGATGCCCTGACCGCGAATTGCATCGGCTTCTGCCGGAACTGCCGCGAGCCTCGCGCGCCGCAGCGACCGCATCGGCCAAGTGCTTTCGCGGTGAGCGTTTCCGGGCTGGTTGCCGGTCCGATACAACCGCCCCGATGCCAAAGCGCCTGTTCCTGATCGACGGCACGGCCCTCGCCTACCGCAGCTTCTTCGCGTTCCAGGGCAGTGGCCGCACCCCGCTCGCGACCAAGAGCGGACACCCGACCGCCGCGACCTACGGCTTCTGCATGACCCTGCGGGCGTTGCTCGAACGCGAGCAACCCGACGCCATCGCGATCGCCTTCGACGGCCCGCGTTCGGACCTGTTCCGCACCGCGATCTACCCCGAGTACAAGTCGACGCGCAACAAGATGCCCGACGACATGGCGGTCCAGCTCGAGGACATCCGGGCGGCGACCGAAGGCTTCGGCATCCCGATCGTCGGCAGCGAAGGCGACGAGGCCGATGACGTCATCGCCACCATGGCCGTGCGCGCGCGCGACGCCGGCATGGACGTGTTCCTGGTCACCGGCGACAAGGACTTCCTGCAGATCGTCGACGAGCACATCGTGCTGTGGAACCTGCGCAGCTCGACCAGCAAGCCCGAGATCCTCGACGCCGCGGCCTGCGAGCAGAAGTGGGGTGTGCCGCCGGCGCTGATGGTCGACCTGCTGGCGCTGATGGGCGATTCGTCCGACAACATCCCCGGCGTGCCCAAGGTCGGGCAGAAGACGGCCGTCGAACTGCTGCACCAGTTCGGCTCGCTCGAGGCGGCGCTGGATCGGGCCGACGAGTTCGCCAAGAAGTCGATCCGCGAATCGCTGCAGGCCAACCGCGAGCTGGCCCTGCTGTCGCGGCAGCTGATCCGCCTGCAGCTCGACCTCGAGCTGCCGATCGAGGTCGCCGACCTCGGGCCGGCCAGGCCGGATCCGGAGCTCTTGCGGCCGCTGTTCCAGCGCCTCGAGTTCACCAACCTGCTGGCGCAGCTGGCGAGCAAGAAGGAGCCTC
>JAGQRA010000872.1 GCA_020425885.1 Planctomycetota bacterium
CCGCGTCGCCAACGTGTTCCCGTACGCGCCGCACCTCGCCTTCTGGCAGGTGTTCAGCGCCGGCCAGGCCACCGGCATGATGGTGCTGTCGACCGGCGGCGGCAAGGTCATGGGCAGCAGCGGCGACCTGCGGGCGCTGTCGCGGCTCAAGGCCGACGCCCTGATCGGCGTCCCCGGCTACGTCTACCATCTGCTGCGCAAGGCCGCCGCCGAAGGCCTGGATCTGTCGTCGGTGCGCTGCGTCGTGCTCGGCGCCGAGCGCGTGCCGCCCGGCATGAAGACCAAGATCGGCGACCTGTTGGCGGCGTGCGGCGCCGGCGACGTGCGTGTGTTCGGCACCTATGGCTTCACCGAGGCACGGATGGCGTTCGCCGAATGCCCCACCGCCGGCAACGACTACACCGGCTATCACCTCTATCCGGACCTCGCGGTGTTCGAGGTCATCGACCCGCGCACCGGCGAGGTCATGCCCGATGGCGAGGACGGCGAACTCGTGTTCACGCCGCTGCAGGCGCGCGCCAGCACCGTGTTCCGCTATCGCACCGGCGACCGCGTCCGCGGCGGCATCCAATGGCAGCCGTGCCCGCATTGCGGCCGCACCCTGCCGCGCATCAGCAGCGACCTGACCCGCGAGTCGAGCCTCAAGGACCTGCAGCTGCTAAAGGTCAAGGGCACCCTCGTCAACCTCGAGGACTGCGCGATGCTGCTCGGCGGCATCGCCGACATCGAGGAATGGCAGATCGAGCTGCGCAAGAAGGACGACGACCCGCTCGAGGTCGACGAGATCACGGTCCACCTCGCGGTCAGGGACGGCTGCGAGCCGGATGCGGCGGCGGAGCAGGTCCGCACCGCGTTCAAGAGCCGCATCGAGGTCTCGCCGAACAACATCGAGTTCCTCGGGCTCGAGGCGATGCTGCAGAAGATCGGCATGGAGACGGAGATGAAGGAGAAGCGATTCGTCGACGCGAGGCCCCGACCGTGAGCGGCCGGCGACATCGACCCGGCGAGAGGTACCCGGCATGAGCAAGCGCACCCCCGGCAAGAGCCTGGCCATCGTCGCCGGCTATCGCACACCATTCTGCAAGGCACAGGGCCCGCTGCAGGGCGCGGCCGCGGCCGACCTCGGCGCCCACGTCATCCGTGAGCTGCTCGATCGCACCGGCATCGACGGTGCCAGCGTCGACGAGGTCATCCTCGGCTGCGCCGGCGCCGATGCGCGCGAGGCCAATGTCGCCCGCGTGGCCGCGTTGCGCGCCGGGCTGCCCGAACGCACGCCGGCCATGACCGTGATGCGCAACTGCGCCTCGGGCCTGGAGTCGATCGTGACCGCGCAGCAACGCCTGCGCGCCGGCGACGGCGAGGTCTTCGTCGTCGGCGGCACCGAGTCGATGAGCAACTTCCCGTTGCTGATGGGCCCGCAGCTCGTCAGGTTCTTCCAGCGGCTCGGCAAGGCCCGCTCGCTCGGCCAGCGCCTGGCCGCGATGGCCGCGTTCCGGCCGCGCTCGCTGGCGCCGCGCATCTCGATCCTCGAGGGTCTGACCGATCCGACGACCGGGCTGATGATGGGCAACACGGCCGAGCTGGTCGCGCGCCGGTTCGGCATCACGCGCGACATGATGGACCGCTACGCCCTGCAGAGTCACCTGCGCGCCAGCGCCGCGCGCGAGGCCGGGTCGTTCGCGACCGAGATCGCGCCGTTGGTGCCGCCGCCGCGCTTCGACCAGGCCGTTGCCGATGACGACGGCTTGCGCGACGGCCAGACCATCGAGGCGCTGCAGAAGCTGCGCCCGGTGTTCGATCGCCACAACGGCGACGTCACGGTCGGCAACAGCTGCCAGGTGACCGACGGCGCCGTCGCCCTGTTGTGTATGTCGCAGGCCAGGGCCAAGAGCCTCGGGCTGCAGCCGCTCGCCCTGGTCCGCGGTCACGGCACCGCCGGCCTGTCGCCGCGGACCATGGGTCTCGGACCGGTGCACGCGACGCCGATCGCGCTCGCCAGCGCCGGCATCGACTTCGCCGACGTCGATCGCATCGAACTCAACGAGGCCTTCGCGGCCCAGGTCATCGGCTGCCAGCGCGCGTTCGCCTCGGCGGACTACTGCCGAACCGAGCTCGGCCTCGACGCCGCGATCGGCGAGATCGATCCGGACAAGCTCAACGTGCAGGGCGGCGCCATCGCGCTCGGTCACCCGATCGCGGCGACCGGTGCCCGCCTCGTGCTCACCCTTGCTCACCAGCTGCGAAGCTCGAACCTGCGATACGGCCTGGCCACGCTCTGCATCGGCGGCGGTCAGGGCCAGGCCGTCGTGCTGGAGGCCGCATGAGCCAGACCCGAAACCGGCCGGATGCCGAAGTGATCTCTCCTCCCCGTCCACAACAGCTGAAGGGCCACGTCGACTGCGGCGTCGACAGCGGCGGCATCGCCACCGTGCGGCTCGGCGCCGCCAACGAGCGCATCGTCACCTTGACCGCGGAGCGGCTCGAGTCGCTCGACCAGGCGCTGCAGAAGCTCGCCCGCGACTCCCGCCTGCGCGGCATCATCATCACCGGACCGGCGCCGGGCATGTTCTGCGCCGGCGCCGACATCAACCTGATCCAGAGCATCACCGATCCCGCCGATGGTGAACGCGCCGCGGTCCGCGGCCGCTCGATCTTCGAGCGCTTGCAGGCCCTGCCGGTTCCCGTCGTCGCCGCGATCGAGGGCCCGTGTCTCGGCGGCGGTTTCGAACTCGCGTTGTTCTGCGACCTGCGGATCGCCAGCGAACATCAGGCGACGCAGATCGGGCTGCCCGAGGTCAAGCTCGGCATCGTTCCCGGATTCGGCGGCACCTACAACCTGTCGCGCCTGGTCGGACTGCCGACCGCGGTCGAACTGATCCTCAACGGCAAGCTGCTGCGCACCAGGCCCGCGTACAAGCGCGGCCTCGTCGACCGTGTCGTGCCGGGCGAGAAGCTGCTGGCCGCGGCCCGCGACGAGATCGAGAAGCTCGCCGCGCGGCAGCGCAAGGGACCGGCGCGCCGCCTGCGCGGCCAGGCCTGGCTGCTGTCGAAGACGCCGCTGCGGCGGCTCGTGCTGCGCGCCGCCGGCGCCAAGCTCGGCACCGGCCAGGCTCGCTTCTACCCGGCCCCCAAGACCGCGCTCGCCTGCTGTCACAACGCCTTCACGATGTCGCGCGAGCGCGCCCTGGCGGCCGAGGCCCGCGCGCTCGGCGAGATGATCGTCACGCCGGAGAGCAAGGGACTGACGCACCTGTTCTTCCTGACCGAGCGCAGCAAGCGCCTCGGCAAGCACGAGGATGCGCGCGACTGCGAGCGCGCGCTGATCGTCGGCGGCGGCGTCATGGGCGCCGGCATCGCCGGGCTGATGGCGCAGAAGGGACTGCGCGTGCGCCTGACCGACCTCGACCTCGGCGCGCTGAGCCGGGCCAAGGCGCGACTGCAGCAGGCGCTCGGCAAGAAGCTGCAACGCCGCCACCTGCAACCGCACGAGGCCCAGGCCGTGCAGGATCGGCTCGCGGTATCGACCGCGCCGGGCAGCCTTGCCCACACCGACCTCTGGCTCGAGGCCGTGGTCGAGGACCTCGGCGTGAAACAGAAGCTGATGGCCGACGCCATCGCCAACGGGTTGCCGCCGGAAGCGGTCCTCGCCACCAACACCAGCTCGCTGTCGGTGACGGCGATGGCCGCGGACCTGCCGCATCCCGAACGCATCGTCGGCGTGCACTTCTTCAACCCACCGGAGAAGATGCCGCTGGTCGAGGTGATCAGGGGCCAGGCGACCGGCGAGGCCGCGGTCGCCACCGCCTGCCGCCTGGCACTGCGACTCGGCAAGTTCCCGGTCGTCACCGGCGACGCGCCGGGCTTCCTCGTCAACCGTTGCCTGTCGCCGTACCTCAACGAGGCGGCCCGGCTGGTGCTCGAAGGCACCGCCCCCGAAGCCGTCGATGCCGTGATGCTCGACTTCGGCATGCCGATGGGGCCATGCCGGCTGCTCGACGAGGTCGGCTTCGACGTCGCCGCCAAGGTCAGCGAGGTGATGCAGCAGGGCTTCCCCGACCGCATGCAGCCGTGCGCCCTGTTCGCCGCGATGGCCGAGGCGAAGGCGCTCGGTCAGAAGACCGGCGGCGGCATCTATGGCGCCGACGGCAAGGGACAGGGACCCGGCCGCAAGGTGATCGAGGTGTTGCAGCAACGGCGCGGCACGCCGGGTCGCGAGGCCTCGCGCTCCGAGATCCTGCAGCGCCTGGTCTATCCGATCGTCGACGAGGCCTACCGCTGTCTCGATTCCGGCATCGTCGAGCACGAGGACGACCTCGACCTCGGACTCGTGATGGGGATCGGCTTCCCGCCGTTCACGGGCGGCGTCGTGCAGTTCGCCAGACGCGAAGGTCTGCCGACGATCACCGCGGCGCTCGATGCCCTGGCACGCAGCCACGGCCCGCGGTTCGCGGTCAGCGACGGCCTGCGACGTCGGGCTGCCGAGTGACGGCGGTGGCCTACCGCCCGACCTTCGCCGCGTACTCGCGCTCGATCCGCTCGATCTCCTGATCGCGCAGCGGCGCGATGCCGGGCTGCACGACGAAGTGCCCGTCCTCGAGCACGACGTTGGGCCGCAGCGCCTCGAGGTAGCCTGCCGGCGGCGAGCGCTCGTGCGCCATGTGCCTGGTGTCCTGCAGCTCAGCGACCGCGGCGCGGAACTCGGTCTCGTCAAGACCATCGCCGTCTGCATCGCAGAGCGCCAGCAGCAGATCCGCCCACGCCCGCGGACCGACGACGACTCCCGTGATGTCAGCGAGGTCGAGTTGCACCGCGAGCCGCTCGATCTCGACCGCCGACAGCCGGGCGCTGCGATCGACATCGAAGGCCACGAACGCGCCGCCGAGCACGGCGTCGTCGAACGGCCGCGCCGGCGGCGAGGTGACGTTGCGAGCGATGACGCGGTCGTTGAGCCCGACGGCATCGAGGATCGCGACGTCGGGCAGGGCCCAGCCGACGACGCCGGCCGCCACCGTCCGGTAGATGCCGCGCTCGCCCGGTTCGAGGCCGCGCACCTGCCCGGCTCGACGTTCGGGCAGCAGATCGAGCAGATCGGCGCAGACCGTGGCGTGCAGCCCGCGCGGCAACGCGACGTAATGCAGCCGCAGCCAGGCCCGGGCCCGGTCGCGGTCGCGGTAGTGCGCGCCGAGCCAGCTCGGCAGCTCGATGCTGGCCCGGACGAAGCCGTCCTTGCCGCGGCCACGGAGCGCGCCGTCGTGCCACCAGCCGAACGCGTTGGCGGCGATGCCGAAGGCGGCGAGGGCCGCCAGCACCAGCGGCGGCCTGAGCCGCAGCGACACCAGCATCCGCAGCAACGACAGCAACAGCAGCGGCACGAGGTGCGCGAACGGCCGGAACGCGAAATGGTCGCCGCCGACGATCGCGGTGTAGTAGCCGACGAACCCGATCCAGGTCGCGACCGCGATGGCGCCGCCGGCCCCCGCGCCACAGAGGGCGCGCAGCGCACCGCGACGCAACATCAGCACCGCGCACCACAGCACGGCCAGACCCAGCCACAACGCGACGCCGTGCTCGACCACGAAGCAATAGAGGTAGCGCAGCCCGCTCTCGGGCCAGGCCGAGGTGACCTTGGCGAAGTAGGTGTTGGGCACCCATTCACCGTAGTACCAACGCCGCCAGCCGAGGTGCAGGGCCGGCACGGCGAGCGGCAGCAGTCCCGCGGCGACGTCGCGCAACGCCCCACGAACGGGCACCTCCCGATCCCCGGTCCAGCGCCGCACGATCAAGGCATGGCCGGCGATGACGAGCGTGGCGAGCACGAGCAGGCCGCCGTCGGGCCGCGTCAGCTGCGCCAGCGCGGCGAAGGTCGACAGCCCGAGGAGCCGGCGCCGCGAACAGGCCGCCAGCGTCCACGCGGTGGCGAAGCAGCCGAACATCGCCGTCTCCAGACCCGAGCTCGCCCACGTCACGAAGGTCGGGTTGGTGGCAATGGCGAGCGCGACAGCGGACGCCAGCACCGTTCGCCAACCGGGTCGATCCGGCAACAGATCGCGACCGAGGTGGCGAACCACGAGCCACAGCGTGCCGAACGCGAAGGCGAGTGCGAGCCAGTTGGCGCTCACGGGTGGCTCGATGCCGGTCACCGCCCAGCTCAGCCACAGCAGCAGGACCCAGAGGAAGCACGAGTAGCCTTCGACCGCCGCGAACGGCGCCGGGTTCCAGACCAGGCCGTGCCCGTCATGGGCGTTGCCGACGTAGCGGAACGCGATGAAGGCGTCGTCGCACAGGAACCACAGCGCCCGCCAGCAGACGAAGAGCAGGATGCCCCCCAGCAGCAGCGGCAACCACCGCGGCAGCGATCTCACCGCCCTACCGTCGCCCGATAGCGTTGCTCGACCGCGCGCAGCTCCTCGTCGGACAGCGGCTGCACCTCGGGCCGGACCCGCAGCCGGCCGTCGATGTGGGCCACGTTCGGCCGGAACGCCTCGATGTAGCCCTCGGGCGGCTCGCGCTCGTGTGCCATGTGCCGCGGCGGCACGACGTAGGTGACGGCGGTCACGAGTTCGTCGGCATCGAGCGCGTCGTCGTCGTCGCAATCGCCGAGCGACAGCATCAGCTCGGCCCAGGTCGCAGGCTGCAGGCCGGGTCCGATCGATCCGAGCAGGTGGGCCGAGGCTTCGAGCTCCGGCGTCCGCAGCCGACCGTCGCGGTCCCCGTCGAGGCCGCCGAACGCCTCGCGCAGCGACAGCGGGTTCGGCGGTTCGGCGGCCGCCTTCTTGTTGCGCGCGATCACCCAGTCGCAGAGGCCGTGGCCATCGAGGATGGCGACGTCGCACAGCGCCCAACCGGTGACGCCGACGGCATCGGCGCGATAGATCAGACGCTGCCCGGCGGTGGCGCCGGCCACGTATCCCGGGTGCCGATCGGGCAGGCCACGCAGCGCGTTCTGGCAGAGCACATCGTGCGTCGCGCGACGGAATCCGACCGAGTGCAGCAGCAGCCAGGCCTGGTTGCGATCGTAGTGGACCAACACCGGCCGCAGCCACTGCGGCGCCCGCGTCACGGTGCGCGCGAAGCCCTCGGCCTCACGCCCCACGAGCTGCGCCTCGAGCCACCAGCCGGGAACGTTCGCGGCGATGCCGAACAGGGTCATGCCGATCGCGACCGCGATGGCCGGGATGCGCAGCGAGGCGGCCATCGCGCACGCCGCCAGGACCACCAGCGGCACCAGGTGGGCGAAGATCCGGTAGGCGAAGTGATCGCCGCCGACAACGAGCGTGTAGTAGCCGACGAAGCCGATCCAGGCGGAGACCGCCACCAGCGCCGGCCAGCGGTCTGCGAACAGCGAGGCCACGGCACCGCGCCGGCACGCCGCCACGACGAGCCAGAGCACGACCAGCGGCAGCCACAGCCAGAGGCCGTGTTCGATCGCGAAGCAGAACAGGTAGCGCAGCCCGCTCTCGGGCCACGCCTGCGTGACCTTGGCGTAGTAGGTGTTGGGCAACCACTCGCCGTAGTAGGACCGCCGCCAGAGGAAATGGGCGACGACGACGAGGTTGGGCAGCAGCGAGGCCAGCACCGTGGCGAGACGACGTTGGCGGCGCAGCCAGCCATGGCAACCGATCGCGACCGTACCCAGCACCAACAGCATGCCGTCCGGGCGCACCAGATAGGCCATGACGGCCCAGATGCTGAGCAGCAGCAGACCGGCGCCGCCGTCGCCCGCGACCCGGGTCGCGCGCAGCGTCCACAGCACCGCGAACAGCGCGAACACCGACGTCTCCATGCCGCTGGTCAGCCAGGTCGCGAAGGTGTGGTTGCTGGCGACGGCGCAGAGCGCCACCAGCGTGACCAGCGGCTGCCAGCGCCGGCTGCGCTCGGACATCGCGAGCTCGGCCAGGCGACCGCCGATGAACCACAGCACGAGGATGCCGCTGCAGAACGCGATCGGGATCGCCGCGTCGGGCGGTTCGATGCCGGTCGCGATCCAGACCAGATAGAGCCCGAAGACCCACAGGAAGCTGGTGTAGCCCTCCACCGGGGCGAACGGCGCCGGGTTCCAGACGAAGCCGTGGCCGTCATGGGCGTTGCCGCAGAAGCGGTAGTTGATGAACGCGTCGTCGCAGACGAACCAGAAGCGTCGCACCAACCAGAGGTAGGGCAGCAGGAGCACGGGGAAGGCCAGCCAGGCCTGGCGCGTCGTGCGGTCCACGCACGCTCCGGGAGCGGTGGGAGGGAGAGCCGGTCGACGTCGCGACGGCGGGTGGACCCGGGCCGGTAATCGGCGGGATCGGGCGGGGCA
>JAGQRA010000873.1 GCA_020425885.1 Planctomycetota bacterium
AGGCCCACGAGGCCGGCATCATCCATCGCGACATCAAGCCGTCGAACATCGTGCTCGACGGCGACAACCCGTGCATCGTCGACTTCAGCCTGGCCCGCGACGGCGACGACGTCTCGCGCACCACCCTCGACGGCCACGTCTCGGGCACGTTGCTCTACATGTCGCCCGAGCAGCTCCGTTCGGGCGGCTCGACGACGACGCTCGATGCCCGCACCGATGTCTATTCGCTGTCGGCGACGCTCTACGAGCTGCTGACCGGACACCCCGCGTTCGACGGCGACAACCCGGGCAAGGTCATCCATCAGATCCTCGACACCGACCCGGCGCCGCCGGGGGTCGCCCGCGATCTGGCCACGATCGTCATGCGCGGCCTCGACAAGGACCGCGAGCAGCGGTTCCCGAGCGCGCTGGCGATGGCCGAGGACCTCGAACGCTACCTCGCCGGCGAGCCGATCCTGTCGCGCCCGATCGGGCTGACGACGCGGGTCTGGAAGCTGGCTCGGCGCAACCGCACGGCAGCGCTGCTGCTGGCGGCGGTCGTGCTGGTCGCCTGCGTGCTGGCGGTGTCGCTCGGTTGGACGATGCGACAGCAGGCGCTGGCCCACGCCGCCGCCGTGGCCAACGTGCGCGAGGAGATCGCCCACGACCGCCTGGTCTCGGCGCGCAAGCTGCTCGATCAACTCCTGCTCGCCGACGCCTCGGACCCCGAGGTCGACGGACTGCGGCGATCCGTGCTGGCCTGCGAACAGCTCGACGAACTGCTCGACCAGGTGCAGAGCCTCCCCGAAGACAGCCACCCCGACGAGCTGCGCGCGGCCGCGCTCACCGTCACCGCCTCCGACCTGCCCGAGCATCGACGGCACGAGCTGCAGCTGGCGATTCCGTTGGCGCTGGCGATCAGCGGTGACCTGCCGGCGGCGCGCGAGCTGACGCTCGCGTTGCCGCCGAGCCACGCCCGCGAGTCGATCCTGGCCGCGATCCGGACCGCCGAGAATCACTGGCAAGGCGATGAGCCTTGGCCTGAGGGCACGGCCGAGCGTCCGATCGAGCATCTGATCACCGTGCTGGCGATGCGGCTGGCCCATCAGCCGCTGCAGGCGCGACGCGAGGTCATCGCGCGCGCGCTGCTGCAGGACGAATCCGAAGATCGACTGCTGCTGCAGAACGCGATCCAGCTGCTCAACGAAGGGCGGCTCGAGGAGTCCTACGGCCTGTTCCGCAGCCGCATGCGCGATGGCGTCTACCCGCGCATCGTGCGCCGCAGGTTGTTGTTCCTGGCCATCAGGCTCGGCCGCGACGACGAGGCCGCCGCGCATCTCGCCGCCTTCCGCCGCGATCACCCGCAGGACCGTTGGACCGCCGCCGACGCGGCCCACGTCCTCAATGCCTGCTACTGGCTCGGGCGCCCGGAAGCGGCCGGCGCCACCCGGGAGCTCCTGACCTGGGCCCGGCGACGCTGGCCCGAGGACAGCCAGCTCGCGATCCTCGAAGTCCGCGAACTGACAGCCGCCGGCAACGACGCGGACCTGATCAAGGCGCGCGAGCTGCTGGTCGCCAGCATCGGCTGGGCCCGCACCGAGCAGCAACGCGAAACGACCGTGGTGACGCTGCTGCAGTTCGACGCCTTCGCCGTGCCGCCGTACTGGGATCCGTGTCGCGAGGAGCCGACCGAGAGCGAGGTCACGGCCCTGCAATCGATCGGCGAACGCGCCGGGCAGCTCGCCGAGCGCACCAAGGACGAGGCGACCCGGCTCGCCGCCATCACCATCGCCGCCCGGGCGAGGCTGGCCGGCGGCGACTTCGCCGCTGCCGACGAGGCGCTGTCACGCTGCGAAGGCGACGAACCAGAGGTCGTGCTGGAGCGGGCTCAGCAGGCGATCAGCCACAGCTACGCCGCCATCCTCGCCAATAAGAGCGCGTGGCATCGCCGGATCCGGCCGCCAGCCGATTCCATCTTCGGGGCGGAATGGCAGCAGCACCTGCTCGAGGTTCGACCACGGTCGCGGCAGATGCTCGAGGCGATGCCCTCGCGACAGGTCTTCCACGGCCGACCCGCGATGTTGGCCGGCTGGCTCCTGGAGATCGTGATGGCGAATCTGTTGAGCGACCGGGACGGGATGAGGCACGGGATCGACATGGCCAAGCCCCTCGTCACCACGGGCAGTGAAGAAGAGCAGGTGGTGGGCGAGTTCGAACGCCTCCTCGGCGGTTGAGGTGGAACCATCGAATCAGAGGCTGTGGCGCCCCGTGCTGGCGCAGGCGCGACGAGTGGCAGATTCCCCGGCTTCCAGGATCGCGTAGGTGACTTTCGCTCCTCGGGCGACCATCTCGGACTGACTCGGCCCCCCAATCCGGGCCGTTGTGCCACGTGGGAACAGATTCCTTCGGTGCGGAGGTGAGGCTAAGCTCCTCGATCCCATCGCCATCGCTCGGCACAAACGATGGCAAGTGGCTATTCGATAATCCGCGATTCTTCGAGTACCCCTTCAAGAAGTAGATACATGCCGTGCTTGTGCCATCTTCATCACCGTTTCCATGAGGTACAGCACAATTGAACCGCGCAATAGCACTGGGCTGCGCACTTGCTGCGTACACTCCTTCGCAGGAGGTTGTAAACCAACGTTGGAGGATATCTAACGCGGGGCAATTGGAAGTTGCAATCCACGAAGGGCCAACAAGAGGCACGGCTACGTCACCACCCGAATGGGTGGCGATGATACCCCTTCTCACGGAAGGACATGGAGGGAATGGGCTTGCTGACATTGAGCTACTTGGTCCATTCGCCGCGATTCCGCTCATCGTTCACGGCAGCGGAGGAGGCGCTGCGATAGACGAGGCTGGGAGGCGGATATCCAAGCTCAGCATCCGAACTTCGCTAGTGCCATGGGCAATGACGAGTATAGATCCAGATCCGCTTCTCGACCTATTGAACGTACGGTTCCTGGAACAGTCGGAATCGTGTTCCGCTAGCTTCATTCTGTTGGACTATTCGATGGACGCGCGGCGAGATGCCTTTGTGCGAGCCGCCGCCGCCGAGGCGTTCTTGACGCAATGCAAAGATTCTGAGCTTCGCGGGACGTACAGGGACAGCGTCGAGAAGGCGCGTGGCGAGAGGGATGGCAAGGCGGCCTTACTTCGCGGGCTGAGCCGCCTACCAGACAATGCCGATGTAGTCGCAGGTGTTCACAGCGCTGCACTGGGGACGTCATCGGAGATGCTGAAGGCGTGGCGAAGCCTCAGTATTGCGAAGCTGAGCGAAGCGTGCCTAAGCTCGGGTGGCGGAGTCTCTCCGGCACAGTTGGCGCTACAGCAGCGGCAGATGGACATGCCCGGCCAGCTTCCTTGTGAGATCGCTGTTCGCTTTGGCAACTGGCGAGTTGACTACGCTTTGTTTGCCCTGCGGTGGGTTGATGGATCAAATCGCTGGTGGATCCATCTCGGCGGCATCTTCCAGCCAGCGAAGATCGCCAGGGGCTTGGGAGTGGATGATGCGGGAACTCAGCGCGGAAGCGAGTTGCGCTTGGAGGTAGGAGGGTGGACTGTACGAGCAGCAGCCGAGACATTGGAAGTGTGGGAGGGGAGTTTCGATGTGAGCGGCCGAGGTTCTGGCTTGGCCGATTTCCATGAGCATGCCTCGCAAGGAACGGCACCCATTTGGGCCGTCATCAAAGCGCGCTGCGAGACTGCCGCACTATTGGGCCTGGGCGATGCGGCATTCCGCGTCGAAATTGACCCGGCGAATGCACGTGGCATTGCAGTCGCACACTATGCGGGCGATGAACATGCAACGTATGCTGCGGAGCAATGGTCGAATTGGAAAGCTGCGCAGATGCGCGAGGTAGAGGAACAGATTGGTGCTCCGAAAAGCCGACGATGGCTGGAGGTAAGTCATGCTCCCGCTGGTGCAATGGAGTCAGGAAAGGACGCACTGGCATGGAGAAGCACTCTTGAGGGAGTTGATGTGACCACGCGTGGTTGCGCGGTGACATGGGAAGCTCAGTTGCCTGAGAATGCCTGTGATGAGACAGTGAGATTGCTGTGCACCGCGATCGCGCGCTCTGCGTGGCTGAGAATCCGCTAAGCAATCTACATAGGCCGCCGCGTTGCGCCATTGGGCGAACTACTGCGGCAGCACCTCGTCGAGCGTGCCGACCTTGGCGAACGCACTATCGAGCCCGGACTTGTAGAACACGTCGCCGGCGATGGCATTGCTCGGCACCCGCACCGCGTGGCGGCTCGGATCATCCAGCGTGCCGACGGCATAGGCGTTGACCGTGGTCGGTCCCGTCGTGGTCATGAATCGGACCTGGATCGGCCAGGTCGAGAAGTCGGCGTGGAAGTAGAACGGCCGCCCCGCGTACACCGTGGCCCCTTCGAAGCCGATGACGAACTCGGAGGAGCGATTCTCGGGCCACAACAACGCCCAGCGCGAAGGCCGGGTGAGGCCGATCCTCGGCAGGCTGCCCACGTCCGGAACAGACTCGTCCGTCGGCCACTCGGCCGGCGTCGGCAGCTGCTCATTGCGCACCGCGATCATCTGGATGACGAGGCCGATCTGCCCGGTCTCGACCATCGTCGTGTAGTCACCGGAGTTGAAGAAGGCGTTGGCCGGACCGGCCGAACCCGCGTTCTCGACGAGGCTCTGCAGGATCAGGGCCTTCTTCAGGGCGAGCCCACCGGAGAAGACCGTCGGCCGCAACGGGTCCCCGGTCGTGAAGTCGGTCAGCATCTGGTGCCACTGCTGCGAGTGCCACTGCCCGACGTAGTTGCTCGACTGCAACCACAGCGGCGGGTCGGCCTGCCACATCCGGCTCGAGCTGCCGATGACGTTCGGATCCTGGTCCTGGGACAGGAATGGCTGGCACCAGGTCTTCACGCCGACAGGGTCGATCACCGCCTGGCCGTTCAGCAAGGTCAGGTCGATGAGTCGTTGGAAGGGCTTCTCGAGCCAGACCAGGTGGTCGTCGGAGCCGCTGGGCGGCACGGCACCGTGCCAGTTCATCTGCGAGGCGACCCTCGAGCTCCCGTCGCCGATCCATGAGTACTGCGCCGGCAGCCCGGACTCCGTCCAGACCGAGAAGGTCGGATAGGACCAGCCACCCTCCCAGCCGTTGGCTCGCACCCGGAAGCCCTGGCGGTCGATTGCGCCGTGGACCCCCGACGGCGGCAACGTACCGTCGCCGTCGATCCAGTTGCCCTCGCTCGAGAATGCCTCGGCGGGCGGTTCGAGGTCGACTTCGTGGGTGACGGTCTGCTGCTGGGCGAGGAGCGATGTGGAGATGGCGAGGACGGCGATGAGGATTCGCTGGGTCATGAAACTGATGAACTCGATGAGGAAGGAGCGGAGGTTTGTCGGGACGGACGACAGAGCGGGCGACTTGTCACAGCGAAGAAGGAAGTATGTCAGGAAAGTAACAGAAGGGATGGTTCTTCCGATCCTGCCGGATGTCCGGCTCGCCCGGGACCTGTGACCGCCGCGACGACGCGCCCGAGCCGCTGCCACCCTTCTGACCGATGGCGTCAAGCCCTGTTGCCATCGACGTTACGGTTCTGACCGACCCCCGAAGGGAGCGGACTGAAGCAGAACTG
Organism: Planctomycetota bacterium; assembly: GCA_020425885.1. Next base: position 5,590 of record JAGQRA010000873.1, read on the forward strand.
ATGTCCTGAGTGGGGCACCCGGTCCCAGGATGCGGCGCCCCGGCCTTCCGACTCGCCGCCCACGCTCTGCTCCTCATTCTGCCGGCCGCTGCTTGGTCGCCCCATCCAAGACATCAGTTCTGACTGAGGCCGAGCAAAAGCGACGGCCGCCACCCGAGGCGAGGGCTCCTCATCGAAACGGTCGAATCCGTCCTCATCAGACCCGACCCGCTCCACGCCACGGGCAGCGACCCTCGCGAGCAGATGTCCTGCGACCTTTCGCCGTCGGCCGCAGCCGCCCGCACCGGAGCCGAACGGAACCACGGCACCGACACGAACGCCTCAGGGACGTCATGCACCGCGCGCTGTCACGGACACAAGGACAAGTTCCTGCCCATTCCTTGCTCCGACTCCCCCCCGCCCGCTATCCCTAATCGCCAATGAGTGCAATCGTCCACGTCCAGGCCCGCGAAGTCCTCGACTCGCGCGGCAATCCCACCGTCGAAGTCGAGGTCGAACTCGAGTCCGGAGCCAGCGGAGCCGCGATCGTGCCTTCTGGCGCCTCGACCGGCGCCCACGAGGCCGTCGAACTGCGCGACGGCGACGCTGCCCGCTACCTCGGCAAGGGCGTGCTGAAGGCCGTCGACAACGTCGACTCCGAACTCTGCGAAGCGCTGCTCGGCCTGCCCGCCGAAGACCAGCACCTCGTCGACGCGATGTTGTGCGAAGCCGACGGCACCGCCAACAAGGGCAAGCTCGGCGCCAACGCGATCCTCGGCGCCAGCCTCGCCACCGCCAAGGCAGCGGCCGCCGAGCTCGGCATGCCGCTGTTCCGCTACGTCGGCGGCGCCATGGCGCGCCGGCTGCCGGTGCCGATGATGAACATCTTGAACGGCGGCGCCCACGCCGACAACAACGTCGACTTCCAGGAGTTCATGGTGATGCCGATCGGCGCCGACTCGTTCCGCGAGGGGCTACGCATGGGCGTCGAGTGCTTCCACGCGCTCAAGGCCGAGCTCAAGGCCAGGAAGCTGATGACCGCGGTCGGCGACGAAGGCGGCTTCGCGCCGAACCTGTCGTCGAACAAGGAAGCCCTCGACGTCATCCTGCAGGCCGTCGAGATGGCCGGCTACAAGCCCGGCACCGACGTCAAGCTGGCCCTCGACGTCGCCTCCACCGAGATCTTCAAGGACGGCAAGTACCACCTCGAAGGCGAAGGCCGCACCCTCGACGCCGCCGGCCTCGTCGAGCTCTACCAGGGCTGGACCAACGACTACCCGATCTTCTCGATCGAGGACGGCATGGCCGAGGACGACTGGGACGGCTGGAAGCAGCTCCAGGCCGCCATCGGCGACCGCGTCCAGCTGGTCGGCGACGACCTCTTCGTCACCAACACCGAGCGCCTGCAGCGCGGCATCGACGAACGGGCCGCCAACTCGATCCTGATCAAGGTCAACCAGATCGGCACGCTCACCGAGACCCTCGAGGCGGTCAAGCTCGCCCACCGCTCGCG
>JAGQRA010000874.1 GCA_020425885.1 Planctomycetota bacterium
CACGGCGGCAGCGCGACTTCACCGACCGCCCTGCTGCTGTCGCAGGTCGAAGACTGCAAGCGCTGTCACGAACCCGGCGAATGGAAGAGCGCACGGCCGACTCCCGAGCAGCACGCGACCTTCGGCTTCGCCCTGCGCGGCGCCCACGCCGAGACCGAGTGCGGCAACTGCCACGGCAGCGCAACGCAACCGGCTCGCTGGCAGGGCCAGGCACCCGCCGTCGCCGCCTGCGCCAGCTGCCACGACCATCCGCACCAGCCGCAACTGATCGCGGCAGCGGTGGCCAGGGACGGCACCGACTGCACCGGCTGCCACGACGATTCGCACCGCGCTTTCACCGACGCCGAGATGCCACCCGCCTTGCACGCGGCGACCGGCTTTGCCCTGGTCCTCCCGCACACTGATGTCGCCTGCAAGGACTGTCACGCCGGCGACACCCGCGCCCTGCGGTTCCCGGGACGCGACGCCGCCGATTGCCGCGCCTGCCATCGCGACGTGCACGAGGCCCAGTTCGACAGCGAGCCGCGCTACGGCCAGTGCACGGACTGCCATCTGACGACGGCGTTCCACCCGACCCAGTTCGGCATCGCCGCACACAGCAAGACCGCGTTCCCGCTGACGGGAGCTCACGACGCGGTGGCGTGCCAGGAGTGCCACCGCGAGCCGCAGAACGGTGCCCGACGATTCCGCGGCACACCCCACCGCTGCAGCGCCTGTCACGACGACGTTCACGGCGGCGCCTTCGATCGCCTGGGCCGGCCGGCGACCGTCGACGGCAAGCAGGACTGCTCGCGCTGCCACGACACCGCCGCCTTCGCCCCGGTGAGCACCGACTTCGATCATGCGATGTGGGCCGGCTACCCGCTCGTCGGCGCCCACGCGCGCACCGAGTGCGTGGCCTGTCACCCGACCACGGCCGCGACGGCGAAGGTACACGGCCGACGACTCGGTCCGGCCACCGGCAAGCGTTGCGCCGATTGCCACCGCGATCCACACGCGGGCCAGTTCGCCGAGCGCGGCGCGACCGACTGCCGTCGCTGCCACGATGCAGAGGCGTTCGACGCCCGCCAGTTCGATCACGACAAGTGCCGGTTCAAGCTCGATGCCGCCCACAGCCCGCTCGAGTGCACGGCCTGTCACAAGCGCTACGACACCCAGGGCGGCAGCGTCGTGCGCTACAAGCCACTCGGCACGACCTGCGGCGACTGCCACAAGCTCGGCAGCAAGCACGGAGGTGGCAAGTGAGGTGGCCACGGCTCAGGCGGCTCGCTCCGCTGCTCGCGGCCGGGCTCGGCCTCGGCGTCGCAACTGCCCAGGAACGGACCGTGCAGGTCAAGGTCGTGTCGGCTTCGGTCGACAGCGTCTATTTCGATCACGGCCGCGACCTCGGACTCGAGGTCGGCACGATCGTGAAGCTGCTGCCGCCGGGCATGGCCAGCCTCGACGTCGAGATCCGGTCGGTGAGCAACACGTCGGCGCGGGCCGAGCTGCCGCCGGGAATGCCGACGCCGCCGGTCGGGACGCCCGGTGAGGCACGGGTGGTTCGGAACGAAGCGGAGCCGACGCCGTCCCCCACGCCGCCGTCGCGACCGCTGCCCGGCCAGGCGCCGGAGCACCCGCCCTGGAGCCGGCAGGAACCGAAGCGGCAAGCCGACCAACCGCTGCTGGTGCCGACCTTTGGCCAACGTCCCGAGGACCGACCGGCGACGCTCGATGGTCGCATCTTCGGCTCGGGCCAGTGGAACCGCGACATGGGCAGCAACCGCACCAGCGACTATGCCCTGGCGCGTCTGGGTGTGCGCGCCGATGCGACCAACTACTTCGGCACAGCCGAGCGCATCCGGTTCGCCGGCGAGTACGACTCCCGCCGCCTGATGCTGCCCGACGCGCCGGATCATTCCGACGACACGGTCCGGCTCGATCTGCTGTCGGTGGCCTTCGGCAACGAACAATGGGCTCCGACCGGCGTCGAGGTCGGCCGCTTCTACTCGCAGTATCTGCCCGAGATCGGATTGGTCGACGGCGTCGAGGTCGTGCGTCGGTTCGAAGGCGGCATGCGCGCCGGCGGCGGCATCGGCTCGTATCCGCGCCCGTTCCCGGCGCGCGATACCGGCGAGGACATGGGCGCGCACGCCTTCTTCGACTACGTCTCCGACCCGCGCCGCACCACAGCCGCCGCGGTCGGCCTGCAGAAGACCTGGCACAAGGGGGCGCCCGACCGCGACCTGCTGTTGCTGCGCATCGAGAACCGCCCGTTCGATCACGTCACCCTGTTCGGCAACGCCAAGGTCGACATCTACACCGGCGGCGACGACATCAAGGGCAGCGGTCTCGAGCTGACCGAGGCGATGACCTCGGCGCGCTACGACGCCCGCGCCGCCGGCACCGGACTCACCTACTCCCACTTCGCCTGGCCCGAGCTGAAGCGCGCCGAGTACCAGAACCTGCCGCTCGAGCTCGTCCAGAACGGCTCGGTCGACCGCGCCTCGTGGCAGGGCTGGATGCGACCGCACGACCTCGTCCGCCTCGGCCTGCGCGCCGACACCTGGCGCGATCAGGATCAGAACGGCACCTCGTACACGATCGACGGCAGCCTCCGCGATGCGCTCGGCGCCGGCTCGTGGCTGTCGCTGTCGGTGTTCCGTTCCGAGGGTGGCTACTCATCGGGCCCGGGTGCCCGCGCCGACTTCCGCGCGCCGCTGTATGCGGGTTCGTGGCGCCTGGGCTACCGCTGGCACCGCTACGAGGTCACCAACCTGGTCTCCGGCAACGAGGCCTACACACGCCAATCGGCGCAGGTCGGGATGACGATGCCGATCTCCAACTCCGGCAGCCTGGACGCCTCTCTCGAACGCTGGTTCGGCGAACGCGAGGATGCCTGGTCGCTCGGTCTCTACGTGCAATGGAGGTTCTGATGGACACCCCAGTCGAATCGAATACCGGTCCTTCGCGCCGGCCGGGCCTGCTCGCCGCCTGCATGCTGACCCTCGTCGTCGCCTGCGCCACGTTCGTGCCCCAGCACGGCTGGGACGCGGACACCTACGGTCCGGTGGTGCCACACGACGGCTTCCCGGCCGACTGCACGCTGTGCCACGCCCCCGGCGATTGGCACACGATGCGCGCCGACTTCAAGTTCGACCACGAGGCCGAGACCGGCGTGGCGTTGTCGGGCGCCCACAACCAGGCCGGATGTCTGATGTGCCACAACGACCGCGGGCCGGTGGCGCAGTTCACCGCCCGCGGCTGCAGCGGTTGCCACGCCGATCCGCACCTGCAACGGCTCGGCCAGAACTGCAAGGACTGCCACAACGAGGACACCTGGCAGCCGCGCGAGGCGATCGCGCAGCACGACCGGACGCGCTTTCCCCTGGTCGGCTCCCACGCCGCGGTGGCCTGCTTCCGCTGCCACGCCGGCGCCCAGGTCGGCAACTTCGCCGGCGCCAGCCCCGATTGCGGCAGCTGCCACATGGACGACCGGACGCGCTCGAAGGACCCCGATCACATCCTGCTGAACTTCTCGACCGACTGCAAGACGTGCCACCTCGCGCTCGACTGGAAGCCGGCGCGGTTCAGCCACCCGGCATCGTTCCCCCTGACGCACGGGCACTTCAACCTCGAGTGCCGTCAATGCCACACGACACCGAACTCGTTCACGGGCCTGTCGCCGGCGTGCGCCTCGTGCCACAGCGACGAGCACGCGGCGACGACCGAGCCCTCGCACCTCGCGGCCAGCTTCGGCACCGACTGCTCCGAGTGCCACACCACCGTCACCTTCCGCCAGGCGAACTGGCAGCACCCGGCCGGCTTCGCGATGACCTTCGGCCACGCCAATCGCAATTGCTCGGAGTGCCACACAGGCCAGAGCTACGTCAACACCTCGACCGACTGCGTGAGCTGCCACCTCGACAACTACCAGTCGACCAACAATCCCAACCACGTGACGGCGCAGTTGCCGCAGGACTGCGAGCAGTGTCACAACACCGCCACCTGGCACGGCGCGAACATCGACCACCCGGCCTCGTTCCAGCTCGAGAACGCGCACGCGCTGGGCTGCAATTCGTGCCACACGCCACCCAACTACGCCGGCCTCAGCCCGGACTGCTACAGCTGCCACCAGGCGCAATACCAGGCCACGACCAACCCCAATCACATCGCCGCCAGCTACCCGCAGACCTGCCAGCAGTGCCACAACACGGTCACCTGGCTCGGGGCGATCAGCCAGCATCCGAGCTCGTTCCCGCTCGAGAACGCGCACTTGCTCTCCTGCAACTCCTGCCACACACCGCCGAACTACTCCGGCCTGAGTCCGGCCTGCTACAGCTGTCACCAGCAGCAATACCAGGCCACGACCGACCCGTCGCACACGGCCTTCCAGATGAGCCACCAGTGCCTCGAGTGCCACAACACGACGGCGTGGAACCCATCGAGCTTCAGCCACCAGTTCCCGATCACGAGCGGCAAGCACCGCAACATCAGCTGCTTCAGCTGCCACACCAACTCCGCCAACCGCTCCCTGTTCGCGTGCATCGACTGCCACGAGCACAACCAGCAGAACGCGGGGTCGCACCACGGCGGCGTCAACAACTACCAGTGGACGACCGCCGCGTGCTACTCGTGCCACCCGCAGGGGCGGGAGTGAGGGGCGGCGTGGCGATCGGGCGGCTGAGAAGTCGAGTGTCCGGCGACCGGTGCCAGGTCTCCTTCGCTGGGCCGTCACCGCCACCCCCCGGATGGCCGCCCTGCTTGATCATTCATGTCGTGAATGACAGTCATTCACGACATGAATGATCTGCCAAGGCTGGTCGGAACGGCCCTGCGGCAGCGGCTGCAGGCGATGCCCGCCGTCATCGTGACCGGCGCGCGTCAGACCGGGAAGAGCACGCTGGCCGAGCACCTCGTGGCCGGAAGGCGCCAATACCGGACATTCGACGATCAGGAGGTGCAGGACGCGGCCCGCACTGCGCCGGACTAGCTGGTCGGCGGCCGCGAGCCGGTGACCCTCGACGAGATCCAACGCGAGCCGCAGCTGCTGCACGCCGTCAAGCGGGCGATCGACCGCGATCGCACCCCGGGTCGGTTCCTGCTGGCCGGCTCGGCCAACCTGCTCATGATGCGCAGGGTCGCCGAGTCACTGGCCGGCCGCGCCAGCTATCTCACCTTGTGGCCGATGACCCGCCGTAAGCAGCTCGGGCTCGCCACTTCCGGCATGTGGGAGGAGCTGCTCGCGAGGCGTGGCGCGACGCCCGGCTCGAGCATGCCGAGCTCGGCTACAGGCGCACGGCAGTCGGCGACGAGGTCGACTTCGTCATCGAAACCGACGACTGCCTGTTGCCGGTCGAGGTCAAGGCCACGACCAAGCCGCGAATCGGCGACGCGCGACACCTGCAGACGTTCCGACGCGAGCATGGCGACCGCGCCAGGTCAGGGCTGTTGCTGCACACTGGGTCCACGCTCGAGTGGCTGCTGCCGGACGTGCTCGCGGCGCCGTGGTGGCGCGTCTTGTAATCGTCGCCCGACTGCCACCGCATCGCCGCCGCAGCGATGGCATCGCGCCAAGGAGAACCCGACCCAGCGGCTACCGCGATCACCATGTCCACCGAGTGACCGGGCCGCCGCGGGTCGCGCGGCGGCGGCCGGCGACTCAGCGCATCCGGACTTCGAGGCCCGCGGTCGCCGCGTAACCACGCGTCGTGCCGGCGTCGAAGAAGAAGCCCTGCGCGGTGAGATCGAAGTCACCGAGCCAGGTCGGGATCGCGATCGAGTGCGTCGTCGAACCGGCGGTCAGGGCCAGCAGCGGCGTGGTGGCGAGCAGGGTGCCGACGCGGAGCGTGCAGCCATCGACGTTGAGCTCGTAGATGCCGCGGTCGTAGCCGAGCGCCATGACAGCGAAGCCGGTCGACGGGCCGCCATCGAGGTTGATGTCGACCTGTTGCCCGCCGACGGGACAGCCGCTCGCCGTCAGCGTCGGCACGCTGCCGTCACCGGCGGCGCAGCCATAGCCGTACGAGACCGAGGATCCGGCGCAGGCCCGCGGTCCGACGGTGATCGTCACCGTGCCGAGG
>JAGQRA010000875.1 GCA_020425885.1 Planctomycetota bacterium
GACGGCACCGTGCTCGCCGCCTCGGCGATCTGCAGCATCGCCTCACGGCCGTGCTCGGCGCGCCAGCGCGCGACGAGGAACGACGGCAACGAATGCACGATCGCGGCCCGTTCGCACTCGTCCTCGGGCAACGGGGTCGGCAGCCGCAGCGTTCGCGCCGGGCCGAGGCGCAGTTCGCCGATTGTCTCGTCCGGCGCAGGCTCACGCGAATCGACGCATTCGGCCACGCGCCGCAGCAGAGCGTTGGCAAAGCCCTTGTTGGTGCGCACGAGCGACACGGTCTCGTCGACGGCCGAATGCGCCGGCATGCCGCCGACGAACAACAACTGGTAGGTTCCCAGACGCAGCGCCCACATCAGCGCCGGATCGCGCGGCAGCCCGCGATGGGCGAGCCCGCCCAAGACGTGATCGAGCAGCCGCTCGCGGCGCACGACCCCGTGCGCCAGCTCGTAGGCCAGGGCCTGATCGCGACCGTGCAGGTGGGCCGCGTCGAGCGCGTCCCGTACCCGTTCGGCGCGTCCCTTGTCGAGCCCGAGCAGGGCCTTCAGGGCGGCGGCGCGAGCGGAGTACGGACGCCGCGGACGGGCGCCGCGCCATTGATTCCGACCGGACGCCACTAGCCGAAGCGTGCATCGGGCGCGATGTGGTGCCCGCGCACGAACTCGCCCGCCGTCATGTTGCGCCCGTTGTCAGGCTTGATCCGCGTGATGCGGTACAGGTCCTTGCCGGTGCAGACGCGGATACCCTCTTCGCCCGACGACTGCAGGGCACCCGGAATGCCCATGCCGTAGAGGTCCTGTTCGACGGTGCCTTCCATGACGATGAAACGCTTGGCGCCCAGGCGTGTCTGCGCGCCGGGCTTGGGTGTCATCGCGCGCACCAGCAGATCGATCTCGACTGCCGGCAGGCTCCAGTCGATGACGCCATCGGGCTTCTCGACCTTCGGCGCGTAGGTCGCCTTGCCGTGATCCTGCGGCGTGTACTTGTCCTCACCCTTGCGGATCGTCTCGAGCGCCTCGAGCAACGCCACTCCCGATAGCTCGGCGAGCCGGGTGCGCAGCTGGCCGCTGTTCTCGGTGGCCTCGATCGGCGTCGTCTTGGTCAGCAGGATGTCGCCCGCATCGAGTTCCTCGGCGATCCGCATCACGGTGACGCCGGTCTCCTTGTGCCCGTCTCGCAGGACATGCTGCACCGGCGCCGCGCCGCGATAGAGCGGCAGCAGCGAGGCGTGCGCATTGATCATCCCCTTGCCCGGCAGGCCGAGCAGCCCGTTCTGCAGGATCACGCCATAGCTGACGACGACGCCAAGGTCGGGCTTCAGGTCGCGCAGCTGCCGCAAGAAATCCTCACCGTGCGGATCCTCCGGCTGGGCGAAGGGCAGACCGAGGCTCTGCGCCGCGAGCTTGACCTCGGCGTCGTAGATCTTGCGGCCGCGCCCACGTGGGGCATCGGGCTTGGTGACGACGAGTTCAGGCGCAAAGCCGCCCTCCTTGAGTGCCTTCAGCGAGGGGATGGCGAAATCACTGCTGCCAAAGAAGACGATACGCAAGGTTCGTGACCAATGAGGGTTGCAACGGAACGGATCGGATCCCGAACAGCTGGGGGCAGACGGGGCATCTGAGGGTAGCGAGGCGGGCAGGGCAGGGCAAAGGCTCGATCTGCCCCGTTGCACCGAATGGGCTTGCGACCCACCATCGCGGCTCCGTGATCACGCCATCGCTTCTACCGGACCCCCGATTGCTGCCGTTCGTCGCCACGAGGCGGCGCGAGCTCTCGGTCTTCGGCGCGCCGGTCGAGGCCGTCCTCGTGCCCGATCGCAAGGCCCGCCAAGGCATCGCCGAGCCTTTGCGCCCACCGTTCGCCCGACCGCGAGCCGCGGACATCGTCGCCGCCGAGGCCTTCTGGCGTGACGATGGCCTGGCGCTGACCCCGAATCGGTTCCCGTTCGCGCATCAGCAACGCATCCTGTGGCCGACCGAGCCCGACCGCGAGCCGGACGCGGCGATGTGGGCCGCCATCTGCGCCTGGGTCGATGCGAGCGCGGGCACCGCGATGGTCAACACCATCGGCGCCGCCGCCTCGATCGCGCGCGCCCACGCCCACCTCACACCCGAATCACTACCGTTCCTGTCCACCATCGGCGTCGATCCCGGCCCCCTCGACCTCGTCGAGCTACCCGCCGAGGTCGAGCTCGTGGTCGCGCGGCTCCCGTTCCACCTCCTCGGCATCCGCGGTGGCAGCGCCACGGCGCGCGGCCTGACCATCACCCGCCTCGCCGAAGCCCGCCTGACCCCATCGTGGAACGTCGTCGTGCAGACCGGGACTGCCTGGCTCTACCCTCGCCGCGTCGAGATCCCAGCACCCCACTTCCCGTCCGCCCTGGGCGCCGCCGAACTCTGGGGACGCTGGTGCTACGTCGCCGAGGAACCCTTCGCCGCGGTATCCGGACAGGCCCTCGAACGCGCCCTCATCGAGGCGGGGCTGGAGTACTGAACCCGCTTCCTTCTTCCAGCCCCGGTGTCCACGGCCACGATGAAACCCTCCGCTCTCCTGCTGACCCACGGCCGCCTCGCGACCCCGTTCGGCAAGACGGCGCACGGGCTCATCCGCGGTCCCAGCCGCTATCGGGTCCTCGCCGTCGTCGATGGCCCGACCGCGGGCCGGGACGCGGGCGAGGTGATCGGTCTGGGTCGGCGCGACATCCCGGTATTCGAATCGGTGGCCGCGAGCTTCGCCGCGGGAATCAGGCCTGATCACTGCGTGATCGGCGTGGCAACTCCCGGTGGCGTGCTGCCGCAGGAGATGCGGGGCGACGTCCGCGCCGCCCTCGCGGCCGGCGTCGGCATCGTCAACGGACTGCACCACCTGATCGGTGACGATCCGGAGTTCGCGGCGATGGCCCGTGCGCACGGCACGACGATCCACGACCTCCGTCGCCCGCCGCCGACCTCGACGCTGCACTTCTGGACCGGAGCCATCGACACCGTGCGGGCACCGCGCATCGCCGTGCTGGGCACCGACTGCGCGCTCGGCAAGCGGACCACGTGCCAGGCGCTGGCCGGCGTCTGTCGCGCCGCGGGCATCCGCACCGAGATCGTCTACACCGGCCAGACCGGGTGGCTGCAAGGCCTCGAGCATGGCTTCATCCTCGATGCGACACCCAACGACTTCGTCAGCGGCGAACTCGAGCACGCCATCGTCTCGTGCGACCGCGACCTCGCGCCCGAGCTGATCCTGCTCGAGGGCCAATCGGCGCTGCGCAACCCCTCGGGGCCGTGCGGTGCCGAATTGCTGCTGTCGGGCGGCGCCCGCGGCGTCGTGCTGCAGCACGCGCCGGGTCGGGTCTTCTTCGAGGATCTCGAATCCCAGCAGCGGCGCATTCCGGCCGCGGCCGACGAGATCGAACTGATCGCCCGCTACGGCGCCAGGGTGCTGGCGGTGACGGTGCACGACGGCGGCGCGGCGGAGGCCGATGTCACGGCCGCGATGGCGGCGCTGCAGCGCACTGTCACCGTTCCCGTGGTCCATCCGCTGCGACCCGAGATCGAGCGGCTGGTGCCGGTGATCCGCGACTTCCTGGCCGAGGTGGCACCTTGAAGATCGCCCGCGTCGACTCCTGGGTCCGGCGTGTCGAACTGACGCGACCGTACGTCATCACCCAGCAGGCGACCGCGGCGGTCGACCTGGTCGTACTGCGGCTCGAAGCCGATGACGGTAGCGTCGGGCTCGGCAGTGCGACTCCCGAGCCGGCGATCACCGGCGAGACCCTCGAGGCCAGCACGGCGGCGCTCGACCCCGCGGCGCTGGCCTGGCTGCCGGGTCGGAACGTGAGCGACCATGTCGAACTGGCTCGCACCGCGCGGGCCGCGGCTGCCTCGACGCCAGGGGCTTGCGCCGCGCTCGACATGGCGCTGCACGACCTGCAGGCCCGACACCTCGGAGTCCCGCTCGTCGACATGCTGGGGCGCGTTCACGAGGCCCTGCCGACCTCGATCACGATCGGCATCAAGCCGCTCGCCGAGACGTTGGCCGAGGCCGAAGAGTACATGGCGCGCGGCTTCCGTTGTCTCAAGGTCAAGATCGGACTGTCGGTCGTCGAGGACATCGAGCGCATCGTGCGGCTGCGCGAACGCATCGGCGATGCCGCGACGATCCGCGTCGACGCCAATCAGGGCTACGGCATCGACGAGCTGCTGCTGCTGCTGCGCGCCACCGCCGACGCCGACCTCGAGCTGGTCGAGCAACCGCTGCCGCCGGGCGGCGAGGACACGCTACGCGGTCTGGCCGCATCGACCCGCATGCTGATGGCGGCGGACGAGAGTCTGATGGACGAGCGTGACGCCGCGACGCTGAGCCTCGAGCCCAGGCCGTACGGCAACTTCGTCGTCAAGCTGATGAAGTGCGGCGGCATCGGCCCGGCGCTGGCGATCGCCGCGACCGCCGACGCGGCCGAGGTCGACCTGATGTGGGGTTGCATGGACGAGAGCGCGATCGGCATCAGCGCGGCCTTGCACGCCGCCTTCGCCTGCCGACGGACGCGCTACCTCGACCTCGACGGCAGCCTGGATCTCGACGGCGACGTGGCCGGCGGTGGCTTCGTCCTCGAACACGGCATCATGCGCACGCTCGATCGCCCGGGACTCGGCGTCGAGCTGCACGACCGGCACCCGTTCTCCTCGCCATGACCACGACCTCCCGTCGCACGTTCCTGAGGCACTCTCTCGCCACCGGTTCCGCTCTCGCCCTGGCACCGGTCGGTGGTTGCAGCCTGCTGCGGTCGGCGCCACTCGACCTGGTGCTGCGCGGCGGCACCGTGATCGACGGCACCGGCAAGGCCGGTTTCGAGGCCGATGTCGGCGTGCGCGGCGACCGCATCGTGGCCATCGGCAAGCTCGACCATGGTGCCGGGCAAGTCATCGACGCGCGCGGCCTGATCGTCGCGCCGGGCTTCGTCGACGCGCACGCCCACACCGACCTGCGCCGCAATCCGCGGGCCCAGAGCAAGCTCTTCCAAGGGGTGACCATGGATGTCACCGGACCGGATGGCGGCTCGCCGTTCCCGACGCCACTGTCGACGACCGAGGCCGCGACCGTCGATGACGAAGCGGCGTGCGCGAGCTTCGCCGCATGGGCCGACGAGCACGGGCCGATCGCGATGAACATCGGCGCCTATGTCGGCCACGGCACCGTGCGCAAGCTCGTGCTCGGTCCGGTCGGGCGCGCTCCGGACGCACGTGAACTCGGCATCATGAAGGACCTGGTCGCGCAGGCGTTCGAGCAAGGCGCACTGGGGCTGTCGTCGGGGCTCGAGTACTTCCCCGGCAACATGTCGACCACCGCCGAGCTGGTCGAGCTGTGCCGGATCGCGGCCCGTTTCGACCGCCCCTACGTCACCCACATTCGCAACGAGGACGAGACCCTGCTCGAGGCGGTCGACGAGGCAATCGAGATCTGCCGTCGTTCCGGCGCGCCGCTCTTGCTGTCGCACCTCAAGGTCGGCGGCGCGCCGAACTGGCACAAGATCGACGCGCTGCTGCAGCGAATCGAGCAGGCGCGCGCCGCCGGCCTCGAGGTCCGCTGCGACCGCTACCCCTACGAGGCCTGGTCGACTGGTCTCGCCACCAACTTCCCCGGCTGGGCGAAGGAGGGCGGGCACTTCGTCGAGCGACTGCAGGACCCGGCGGAGCGGGCCCGGATGCGGGCCGAGACCGAACGCGCCGTCGCCGCCAACGGCGGTTGGGGAGCGTTGATGCTCGGCGGCGGCCTCGGCAGCGGCGATCGCGACCTCGTCGGACGTCGCGTCGACGAGGTCGCCGTCGAACGCGGTCGAGAGCCCTTCGAAGTGGCCTGCGAGCTGTTGACCCACGGCAGCGTGTCGATCCTCGGTTTCGGCATGAGCGAGGACAACATGGATCGGATCCTGACTCGGACCTATTGCATGATCGCCTCCGACGGCAGCGCCGTCACCGCGATCGGCGCCGCCGGTCGCGGCACGCACCCGCGCTCGTACGGCACGTTTCCTCGTGCCTTCCGGCGCTACGTGCGCGAGCTTCGACTGCTGACGGCAGAGGAGTTCGTGCGCAAGGCGACGTCACTGCCGGCGGCGACCTTGCGGCTGTCCGACCGCGGCGTGCTGGCCGCCGGCAAGCTCGCCGATGTGGTCGTGTTCGACGCCGAGCGCTTCACCGATCCGGCGACCTATCTCCAGCCGCAGCAATACGGCCAGGGCGTGCGACACCTGATCATCGGCGGCCGACTCGCGGTGACCGAGGGCGCGTTGACCGAGGCCATGGCCGGTCGCGTGGTGCGGGCGTGACGGCTCAGACCTCTTCTTGCTGCTGCTCTCCCTGCTCCTCTTGCTGCAGCTCTTCGCCCTGCTCTTCCTGGTCCTTGACACCGGCCATGATGGTGTCGGCGGCGACGTTCGGGTCGCCGAGGAAGGCGAGGTGGATCTCGTCGAAGCACTGTTCCTGAACGGCGCGCAGATAGCCCTGCTTCATCATCTCGAGCAGCGCGATCAGGGTTCCGATCAGGCCGTAGCGCCCGCTCTTCTTGTCGAAGACCTCGGAGAAGGCGACCTCGCGCTTGTCGCGGAACTTCTCGAGCATCCGCTCCATGTAGTAGCCGACGTCGCGCTTCTCGACCTCGATCTGCATCGTGCCCTGCTGGCCGATCTCCTCGAGCAGCTTGGCGAACGCCGAGGTCAGATCCCAGATGCCGAGGTCGCCCAGATCGAGCAGGTCCTCGTTGTCGTCGTCGTTGAGCTCGGCCGGCTTGGTCAGCACCAGCGGCGTCATCCTCGATCGCACCTCCGACTTGCCCTCGAGCTGGCGCGCCAGGTCGCGGTAGCGCTTGTATTCGAGCAGACGGCGGATCAGGTCGTCGCGCGGGTCGAGCTCCTCCTCGATCTCGACGGCCTCGTTCGGCAGCAGCTCGCGCGACTTGATCTCCATCAGCGTGCTGGCCATGACCACGAAATCGCCGAGGTCCTGGAGGTCGAGCTGCTGCAGGATGGCGAGGTGCTTCAGGAAGTCGTCCAGGATCCGGGCGATCGAGATCTCGTGGATGTCGACCTCGTGCTGACGCACGAGGTGCAGGAGCAGATCCATGGGACCCGAGAACACGGGGAGTTCGACGCGATAGGACACCGCAGACGAGCATACCCGTTGGGCGCTGTTCGCCACCAACGGCTGTGCTACTCTCTGCGCCTCAATGGACCCCCGGATCGAACGCGCTCGCGAGATCGTGGAGCGCGAAGCCAAGGCCGTTCACCAGGTGGCCGAGCGGCTCGGACCGCCCTTTCTGCAGGCGCTGGACATGATCCTCGGCCTGCGCGGCCGCGTCGTCACCGCCGGCATGGGCAAGGCCGGCTTCATCGCCCAGAAGATCTCGGCGACGCTGGCCTCGACCGGCACGCCGTCGATCTTCCTGCATCCCGCAGAAGCCGTCCACGGCGACCTCGGCCGCGTCGAGAAGGGTGACGTGCTGCTGGCATTCAGCAAGTCGGGCGAGACCGGGGAACTGCTCGAGATGATGCCGCACGTCAAAGCCGTCGGTGTGCCGGCGGTCGGCATCACCCAGGACCGCGGCTCCACTCTGGGTCGTCACTGCGACCTCGTGCTCGAGCTGGGCCCGATCGACGAGCCGGGGCCGTACGGCCTCGCTCCCAGCTCCTCGACGACGGCGATGCTGGCGCTCGGTGACGCGCTGGCGCTGGTCGTGCAGGAGAGCCGCAAGTTCGGCCCCGAGGAGTTCGCCCGCTTCCATCCGGGCGGCGATCTCGGCCGCCGCCTGATGCGCGTCGGCGAGCTGATGCGACAGGGTGCCCGCAGTCCGAGGATCGAGAGCGGCGGCACCGTGCTCGAGGCGATCGGGGTGATGACGCAGACTCCGGGGCGACCCGGCGCCACCAGCATCGTCGACAAGGAAGGTCGACTGCTCGGCTTCTTCACCGACGGCGACCTGCGCCGGCTGATCGAGAAGGGCCTGCAGAACCCGCACGAGCTGCGCATCGACGAGGTGATGACGGCCAACCCGCGCTCGATCACGACGGAGATGTTCGCGCTCGAAGCGCTGGCCCTGCTGCACCAGTTCACCATCGACCAGCTGCCGGTCGTCGACGCCGAAGGTCGGCTGCTCGGCCTGCTCGACGTCCAGGATCTGCTCAACCTGAAGATCGGATGATCCCTCGACCGCTCGTCGCTGGCCGCGCCATGCCGGACCAGGCAACCCTGGCCGACATCCGCATGCTGCTGCTCGACGTCGACGGCGTCCTGACCGATGGTCGCATCTGGTTCGACGCGGCCGGCACCGAGTGCAAGTCCTTCCACGTCCACGACGCCGCCGGGATGTTCTACTGGCATCGCAGCGGCGGACTGTCGGGCTTTCTCTCGGGACGCGGCGGTGACGTCGTCGAACGTCGCGCCCGCGATCTGAAGATCACCGATGTCATGCTGTGGCGGCTCGACAAGAAGGAGGCGTTCGCCGAGATGCTCGACCGACAGGGTCTCGAGCCGCGGCAGGTGGCCTACATGGGCGACGACCTGCTCGATCTGCCGGTGCTGCGAGCCGCCGGATTCGCCGCCACCGTTCCCGAGGCGCGCGCCGAGCTCGCCGAGGCCGTGCACTTCGTCACCTCGAGATCCGCTGGTTTCGGCGCCGCGCGCGACGTCATCGAGGTCCTGCTGCAGGCCCGTGGCGCGTGGGCAGACGTGCTCCGCCACGAGGGCCGACCGTGAAACGTCTGGTCCTGTTCCTGCTCCTCGTCGGCGGCGGCTTCCTGTTGCTCCACCAGCTCGTCGGCGGCGATCTGTTCGCTCCGTCGACCGCGGCCGGTGAGAAGGACACGACTCCGGGCACCACGCCCCGGGGCGCCGGCGTCGGGATCCGTCAGGGCGCGTTCGGCGCCACCGCCGAGTCGAGTGGAGAGCTGCGCTACTCCAAGCCCCGTGAGATCCCGCAGCCCGACGGCAGCGTGCTCAAGGAGACCGTCTTCTCGTTGCACGCGAAGGACAGTCGTCCGCTCGGCAGCGGCCTGCAGGAACTCGACGACGTCCTGGTCACGCTGTTCGAACGTGGCGTACCGGCCGCGACCATCACCGCCTCGCGCGCGCTCGTTGCCCTCGGCACCGACAAGAACGGCGAACCTTCGTTCGACGTCGACAAGGAAGTCACCTTGCACGATGCCGTCTTCGCCACCCTGGAAGGCAGTCGGGCGCAAGGCCTGCGACTCGAGATGGACCGCGCCAACGCGCTGGTCGACGACAAGGAGCTCCATCTCTACACCCCGGCGGCGGACGATCCGGTGCGGCTCCGTTTCGCCGGCGAACGCGACATCACCCTGTCCGGCAAGGGTCTGCAGGCGCGCTTGCCGAGCGATCGCAACGGCGCCCTGCAGCGCATCGACATCGTCATCCTGAGCGAGTCGGTGATCGCCACCGACGGCGCCTCGATCCGCGCCCGCGGGCGCCTGCACTACACCGAGGACACCGCCAATCGCGCCGGTCGGCTGTCGCTCGACGAGCACGTCGAGCTGCAGTTCGATCGCGGTGCGAAGCTCGCGGTCGCCGGCCACGCCGGCCTCGGCGCCGGCGCGGTCACGGCGACCGGCGATCAGCTGATGGCGTGGATCACGCGCGATGCCGGGCTCGGAACCAGACCCGCGACGAGCGAACGCAGCGCCTGGCGGCTGCTGCAGCTGAGCGGTGCGCCGGCCAGGGTCGACCTCGCCGGGCTGCACCTGTCGACGCCGCGTCTCTCGATCCTGCCGGGCCTGCATGGCGCGCCGTTCTGGATCACTGCATCCGGCGGCGCCTCAGAGATCGAAGTGGGCGGCGCGCCCGGCGGACCGACGGCGACGACGATCCGCGCCCGCTCGCCGCGCCACATCCATCTGTGGCAGGCCGGCGAGCATCTGGGTGCGATCCATCGCGCCTTCGGTTTCCCGCAGTGGACGATCGCCCCGATCGATCACATGCGGGTCGTGGCGCTCGAGGGCCAGACGCACCTCGAAGACGGTGAACGGTCGGTCGAGGCAGGTCGCGGCGTGCATGTCTTCCACCCCGATCCCGGGCGGCGCGGCGTCATCGCGCGCGGCTTCGGCGAAGTCGCTCTCGACCAACCCGCGACGGCCGCGCGCGATCGGCTGCACATCGAAGGCAACGACGGTTTCCGTCTGCTCGCCGACGAAGATCGCGAGACGTTCGATCTCGGGCCGAAGACCGCGATCGAAGGCTGGCGCACGCATCGCTACCGACTGCAACACGGCGAGCTGAAGGTGCAGGGCAGCGGATCTTGCCGACTCGAGCGCGACGCCGAGAGCACCGTGGTTTCATTGCAGGCCGGCGACGAGGCGATCGCTGCCGACCTTCGTCGACACGGCGTCCAGCTGGACAACGTGCGCTGGCTCCAGACCGAACTCGACGACCACGAGCTGCGGTGGTTCCGGCTGGCCGGGATCCCGGCCACGGCGACCGTCAAGCTTGATGGCGAGACGTTCATCGCCACGGCGCCACGGCTCGAACAGACGGGTCGCGCGTCGCTGCGCATGTCGACCCCCGATGCCGCCGAGCCCGAGCGTTGGCGCGGCCTGCAAAACGCGGACTTCCTGCCGCGCCTCCAGCGCGAGCAGCCGGCCACGGCCATGCGGGCGGCGCAGACGGTCGCCACGACGGCGCCTTCGATCGACATCCTCTATCTCGGTGACCGCGACGTGCTGGTCGACGCCCGGGCCGATCGCGACCACATGGCACACATCGAAGCGACCCTCGCCCAGGGTCCCGGCTCACCCCAGACCGACGTCTCGTTGGCGGCGAGGCGACTGCGGGCGCTGCCGTTCGCGATCTCGCCGATCGCCGCGGGCTTTCACGCCGGCGGAACGGGACCGGTCGAGCTGCTGCCGTTCACGCCATGGCGCAGTCCATGGCTGCTCTGCGACGAGGTCCTGAACGCCCGCATCGGCGGCCCGGGGGCGGCGACGTTCGAAGGCTCGGCGCATCGCATGCTGCTCTCGGCCGGCGCCCAATCAGGCCTGCTGATCGGCGACCCCGAGACCCTGGAGCCGGCGCAGGCGACGCGAAGCTCCGCCGATCGGGTGATCACGGCGCGCGGCGCCCAGGTCCGCATGTCGCGCGACGAGAAGATGCACCTGCAGGCCTTCCGCGCCTTCCCGGGCCGATCGACCACGGTGTTGCCGGAGATCGAGACCCACAGCACCGCCGGCAGCGGCGTGCTCTCCCACATGCGTGCGTCGTGTCGGGGCGACATCGAGGTCGTGCCGAAGCAGGTCCTGTTCCACGGGCCGGTCTCGGTCCACAGCATCGACGCCGACGGGTCGAGGCGCGAGGACGGACTCGGCATCGTGGCGCGCGAGCTGAGCATGGATCTGCATCCCGAGTCAGGCGAGGTCCTGCGCGCGTTCGGTCGCGACGTCGAGCTCGACTGGTCGCGGGTCGCGGGTCGCGCCGCCGAGATGGATCTCGACCTGCGCTGGAACCGCTGCGTCGCCCGCGATCCCGACGGTGCCCGCGTGACCCTGGCCAACGGTCGGGTGATCACCGGCGAGAAGGTGACGGTGAACTATCAGACGCTCGCGTTCTCGGGCTACAAGGTCCGGGTCGAACAGCAGGCGGACGACGGACTCGACGACAGGGTGGTGCCGCGTTGAGGTCGGGGGTTCGCCTCATGGCGTCGGTCGCAGCGGCCATTCTCGTCGCCGCCAACTCCAGCGCGCAGCACGACGGCACCGCGAACGGCACCGGCCGACCCTCCACCGCCCGCGCCGAACTGCGTTATGGGGTCGAGGCGCACTGGCTCGAGAACACACCGCGCGAGGACTTCGACGAGACCCGCCTGTTCGGCGGTTTCGTCTTCGCGATCCCGAACCTGGGCCTCGAGATCCGCGGCACCAATGCGCTGATCCTCACCGACATCGAGACCCGCGCCCTGCTCGATCAGCCATCCGCATCGGGATTGCCGCGCCGCGGCATCGAGCCGCCCGCACCCCGCCGGCACCTGTCGGGTGCGGCGGCCCGATCACGCATCGAGCGGACGATGCAGACCTTCGGCAACAGCCGGCCGGTCGCCGATGCGGCCTCGGCCGACCGCGCCCTCGATCTGGTCCGTTTCCTCTACTTCGAAGGCGGCATCCTGGTCCTGCGCGACGGCGTCGAGCTGCTGCGCAGCGAACGGCTGTGGATCGCACCGCTCGAGGACCGCGTCACGGCCGAGGAGGTCGAGCTCCGCTACGTCACGGCGAAGAGCAACGGCGAGGCGGCGATCGTCGTCCGCGCCCCGAAGCTGACGAAGATCGGCTCGCGGTGGACCGGGCGCGACCTCTCGCTCACGACCTGCACCGCCGCCGAGCCGCACTTCGCGCTGGCGCTGGGCGAAGCCGAGATCATCGAACGCGACGGCGAACTCGAGGTCAGGTCGCGAGGGCAGCACCTGCAACTCGGCGGCGTCGACGTGCTGCCCCTTCCGGACGCCCACTTCTTCACCGGCAGCCAGAGTCAGTTCCCGATCAAGCGCGCCAGCCTCGGCTACTCGGGCAAGGAGGGCATCGAAGCCGAGGTCGTGGTCGGGCTGCCTTGGAACACGACCGGCGGCCAGCTGCACCATTGGTTGACGGGGCGCGAGGCCGACGAGTTCAGGGGCAATTGGGAGCTCGGGGTAGGCTTCGTCGCGGCGCGCGGAGTGCCGCTGCGCCCGGCCTTCGACTACCGCGTGCCGGGCCTCTACGAGGGGCGCACCGAGGCGTTCTGGCTCGACGACTCGGGGCGCGATCGGCGCGAGATTCAGGCCAACCTCGACGGCAGCCCGATCGACGCTCGCAGCCGCGGGCTGATCCGATCGCAGAACCGGATCCATCTCGGCGACGACTCGCACGTCGACCTGCAGGCCTTCTCGGCGAGCGACCCTGCCGTGCTGTCCGAGTTCCATGCCGGTGACTACCGCAACTCCGAACTGCCCGAGACCAGCGGCTACCTGCACCACCAGACCGGCAACCACCTGATCACCTTCGGCGCCCGCACCAACCTCGATGACTTCAGCTACCGCGACAACCGTTCGCTGGCACCGCGCTTCATCGAGGAGCTGCCGGTCCTGACCTGGCACTGGTTGGCCGAGACCCTCGGCGAGACGCCCTGGGAGACGCCGATCGTCCTCGACGTCGCCACCGAGCTCGGCCAGCGTCGCAGCGACTTCGATCCTCATGCGGCCATCAAGACACCGGATCGAACCTTCCGCGCCGATCAGCACATCGAGCTGTCGGCGCCGTTCGCGCTCGGCGCCTTGAGCGTCCGTCCCTTCCTCGCCGCCCGCGGCACCTACTACGACAACTCGATCCATGGTGGCGACGAGTCACGCATCGGCTTGGAAGGCGGCGTCCAGCTCGGCACCCGGATGTCGCGCGTCTTCCAGTGGACCGATGATCAAGGCAGCACCGCGGTCCGCCATGTCATGGCGCCGCGGCTGTCGTTCATGAATCGGTTCCACGTCGACGACCGCCCCGGCGAATTCCACCAGTTCGACGCCACCGACGCGCTCACCGAACGGCAGCTCGTCCGCGTCGAGCTGCGCAATCTGCTGCAGCACACCGAGCCCGGCACCGACGCCACGGCCTCGCGCGACTTCCTGATGCTCGACCTCGCCCAGGACTTCTGGCCCGACGCGGCGCGCGACAACGCGGGCGACAACCTCGGCCTGTTCTACTACGACCTCATGGTGAGGCCGCGCGGCGATTGGCTGCCGTTCGGGTCGGTGTCATTCGCGCTCTACGGCGACCACGATTGGCGCAGCGGCCTGCGCACGCTCGACTGCGAGCTGCAGTTCGGCCCGATCGCCGGCGTCACTTGGAGCGCCGAATACCGGACCGACCGTGTCGTCGACGGCGCCGTCGGCGTCTCGGCCAGCACCGTGCTCTACGATCGCTGGAGCCTGTTCGCCAACAGCCTCTACGACCTGCAGAACGACCGCTGGCTCACCTACGGATTCGGCCTTCAACGCCACGATCACGATTGGTCGATCGCCCTCTCGGGTGGCTTCGATCCCTTCACCGACCAGACCACGTTCCGCGTCGAGTTCGTGCCGATCCTTTAGGTGCCAGGACCAAATACCACCTCTGGCCTGCGGCGTGGCGGAACGGAGGTGGTGGCTCGTGCCTGGTCGCGTCGCCGTGCCGCGTCGCGGCGTGCGAACATCCGGCGGCACGCCGCAGCGGCGCTGGATGCTATCGTCTCGTCGTCGATGCCGTGCCGCGTTGCGGCGTGCGAAGAATCAGAACCGGAGCGGCGCGCGCAGCGCGCGGCGAGGTCCTGAGCGCGGTCGCACGCGCAGCGGGCGAGCGACGCTCAGAACGACCAGCCGATCGAGAGCAGGACGCGGTGGTCGGTGCGCTTCAGGCCCGGCGACGGCGTGTTGTCGTAGTCCATGACGTGCGCCAGCGAGGCGATCATGCTGCCGCTGAGGTTGGTGATGAGCTCGGTCTTCATCTGCAGGTAGACGTCGTTGCTGTCCTCGAGCGAGGGGTATGCCTCGACGCTGTGGTTGAGCTTGGTGTCCTTGGTCATCTGGTGCGCCAGCTTGTAGGCGACACGGGCGGCGACGTAGTCCTTGGACGGCGTGTTGGAGCGGTAGGTCTCGTCGAAGTAGGACAGACCGGCTTCCGCGGTGAGCTGGGTCGTATCGTCGTCGATCAACGTGTAACCGACACCGGCGCCGGCCGTGAGGCGCAGGTCGAGGTCGGCGAACGTGTCACCGAGCACGCGGGTCGTGAGCAGCGCGTACCAGCGCTCGTCGATGAAGTAGTCGTACTTGGCGCCCGCCCCGGCCCGACGCTGCGTCAGGTTCCAGTCGGCGCCGACCGGCTTGTCCTCGGCGTAGTCCCAGTGGGCATCGACCGTGATGCGATCGGCATCGGTCTTGCGCACGGCCTCGCCGGTGGCACCGACAGTGCGACGGCGGGTGTTGCCGTCGACCCACATGCCGTTGAACGCCACCGAACCCGTCCACTTCGGCTCCTCGGCCGGCGGCGGGTTGATCATGTCGACGCTGTCCAGGGGAATGGCGGCGCCGCCCCCGAAGACACACAGGCTGGCATCCTCGATACCCGTGATGCGCCGCCGCAGCGACTCCCCGGTGACGGTCTGGAGTTCGACCTGATCCGCGGTCACGAGGTTCGTGATCTCGGTCAGGCCGACGATGATCTCGCCCAGTACCGGCGACACGATCGTCACCTTGCCATCGGCCATCGTTCGGATGGCGCCGGAGACGACGTCCCCGTTGGTGAGGGTGAGGCAGTCCTGCGCCATGGCGATCGTGGTGAGCGCGGCGCTGATTGAAAACGTACGGAAGAGCTGCATTCGGTTCTCCATGGAGTCAGATGAGTGACAGGACGAAACCGCCGAGGCCGAGCCTGCTCAAGGGGAAAAACCCCTTCAATGTGTCCGCGAGCGCTACAACATCGGGCGATGACCGAATCGGCCGAAGAGTCTGCCCCCACCACGGCTCGCACCTTCCGCGGCTGGATCGCCGAGATGCCGCGCTGGAAGAAGATCTCGCTGCTGGCCGCCGGCGCGCTCGTCGCCACCGGAGCGGTGATGATGATGCTCGACCCCGGATCGTCGGCACCTGCGGATGCCGGCGCCGGACTCGGTTCGCCAGGCGGACCCGGCACGCGAAACAGCGCCCTCGAGACCTCGTTGCTGCCCGGTCAGCCCGGCACCGGACCGACCTCGTCCACGACGCAAGAAGCGGCGGCAGACGAACCGGCGGCGAAGGGCGTCTTCCGACTCGGGTTCAGCTTCATCGCCGGCTTCTGCCTCGGCAGCTTCGTCCGCGCGACCCTCAAGATCGTCTCGATCGCGTTCGGATTCTGGCTCGCGATGACCATCGCGCTCTCCTACTACGGCCTCGTCGAGGTCAACTGGGAGGGCATCGATTCGCTGTGGAACCACTTCGCGGCGAACGTCCAATCCGAGTGGAGCAGCTTCCAGAGCTTCATCACGGGCAGCCTGCCGGCGGCCGGTCTCGTCGCCACCGGTTTCGCCATCGGCATCAAGCGGCACTGATACCAGGCGGCACTGATACCAGGCAGCACTGAAGCCAGCGCCGCAGCGGCGGCAGGTGCTGCGATTCGTCGCGTCCGTGGACGCCGCGTCGTGGCGATGCAGCTCTACAGACTGTCGAGGTACTTGCCCGGCTCGTAGTTGCCGAGATCGAGGATCTTGGTGCAGACGCGATCGAGGAAGTAGCGGTCGTGGGAGACGATCACCATGCAGCCCGGGAACTGCTGGATGCCCTCTTCGAGCACGCGCAGCGTGTCGAGGTCGAGGTCGTTGGTCGGTTCGTCGAGCAGGATCACGTTGCCGCCGCGACGGAGCATCTTGGCGAGCTGAACGCGATTGCGCTGGCCGCCCGACAGCGAGCCGACCTTCTGCTGCTGGTCCTGGCCGGTGAAGTTGAACTTGGCGACGTAACTGCGGCTGTTGATCTCCTGCTTGCCGAGCTTGATCAGGTCCTGACCGTCGGCGATCTCCTCCCAGACGCTCTTGTCGGGATCGAGGGTCTCGCGCTCCTGATCGACGTGGCACAGATCGACGGTCTGACCGATCGTCACCTTGCCGCTGTCGGGCTGCAGCCTGCCCGTGATCAGCTTGAGACAGGTGGTCTTGCCGGTGCCGTTGGGACCGACGATGCCGAGGATGTCGCCGGGCTGCATGTCGAACGAGAAGTTCTCGAGAACCTTGCGCTTGCCGTCGTACGAGAAATCCACCTTCTCGAAGCGGATGATGGTGTCGCCGAGGCGCTTGCCCGCCGGGATGTGGAGCTCGACGGTGTCGTCCCGCTCCTCGACCTCCTCCGCCAGCATCTTGTCGTAGTTCTTCAGACGCGACTTGTTCTTGGTCGATCGCGCCTTCGGGTTCATGCGGATCCACTCGAGCTCGCGATCGAGGAACTTGGATCGCTTCTGCTCCTGCTGCTCCTGCGACTGCATGCGCTTGCTGCGCTGGATCAGGTACTCGGAGTAGTTGCCCTGATACGGAATCGCCCGAGCGTGGTAGATCTCGAGCATCCAGCCGACGACGTTGTCGAGGAAGAAGCGGTCGTGGGTGATCACGACCACGGTGCCCTTGTATTCCTTGAGCGTCTCCTCGAGCCAGCTCACGGTCTCGACGTCGAGGTGGTTGGTCGGCTCGTCGAGCAGCAGCAGGTCGGGGTGCTCGAGCAACGTGCGACAGAGCGCGACGCGACGACGCTCACCGCCGGAACAGGCCGAGACCAGCTTGTCGCCGGCGGGAAGGTGGAGCCGCGTCATCGCGGTCTCGACGTGACGATCGATCTCCCAGGCATCGCGCACGTCGATCTCGTGCTGCAGCCGCTCGAACTCGGCCATGACCTTGTCCATCTCCGCTTCGGACATGTCCTCGGCCAGCTTCATGCTCACCTCCTCGTGCCGTCGCAACAGCTCGCGGATCGGCGCCACCGCCTGCTCGACGTTGCCGCGGACCGTCAGGTCCTCGATCAGCTTCGGCTCCTGCGGCACGTAGCCGACGGTCTTGCCGTCGGCCAGTCGGGCGACGCCGTCGTAGTCGGTGTCGACGCCGGCCATGATGCGCAGCAAGGTCGACTTGCCGGCGCCGTTCTGGCCGATGACGCCGATCTTGGCGTTGTCCAGGAAGACCAGGCTGATGTCTTTCAGGACCGGCTTCTTACCCTGGTAGCTCTTGGTGAGCTGCTCCAGCGCGAAAATGGGCTTGTCGCTCATAGGGGGCGAACAGGGTAGAGATCGCTATCTGACAGATCCAGCGCGGTTATGCTCCCCGGCCGGTGTTCGCCTTCTTTCCATCGCTCGGGTTCCAGGAGATGTTCGTTCTCCTCGTCATCGGGCTGTTGCTCTACGGCCGGAACCTGCCCGAGGCCGGCCGGACCTTCGGGCGCGTCGTCGGCCAGTTGCGGCGCGGGTTCAACGAGTTCAAGGACCAGATGAATCGCGACGCCGACGTCAGCGAGATCAAGCGGACCTTCCAGAGCACGACGGACGAGATCAAGCGGGCGACGGCGGCCCGGCGGGCGATCACCAATCCGACCGGGGCGTTGCGCGATCTCACCAACGAGGCGATGTCCTCGCCGCTGCCGGAGGCCAGGCCGGCGCCGACGGCCCCCGCAGACGACAACGGCCACGGGCGACCGCGGCCGGCCGACGAGCCGGCCGACTGATCAAGGCAGACGCGCTAGCCGTTCTCGGGCCGCTTGCTGTTGGTCTCTTTGATCGCCTGATCGCCGGCGTCGAAGATGCTCATCCAGTCGCCCTCACCGGAGGATACCTCGGTCGCCCTCTTCTTCCGGGCGTCGCGTTCCTTCTGCATGTTGTCGAGCCACTGCGGATAGTCCTTGTGCATCTCGCTGAGGATGCGTCGGTTCTCCGAGACGAGCCCGACATAGGGGAACAGCTCGCAGTTGTTGTCCTTCTGGATCTGGCTCAGCTGTTCGAACGACAACAGGACCGGCATCGAGACGCAGACGATGTCGCCGAACACATCGAGCGGCACGAGCATGTGCTCGAACAGCGTCTCCTTCGGCAACCGCGCCTTGACCTCGTCGCTGATCTGGTAGTTGCCGGCCATGATGAACGGCAGGTTGAAGCTCTCGGTGACGACCTTGGCGAGGTCCCATTCGGTGATGTGGCCGCCGCTGATCAGGACCTGGGTGAACGCTTCACCGTGGCGGTCTTGCGAGTAGAGGGCGTCGGTGATGGCCTCACTCGGGACGACGTCGCGTTGACTGAGGATCTCGGCAAGTCGAACCGAGGTCAGCTTCTCGATGCCCTTCACGGGCCTCTCATCGACGCCGAGCGGCCTCTCCCTTGAGACCGGTGAAAGGCCCCATGGCATCGACGCGATCGGGTGTCCGTCAGGCGTAGGCCCAGAACGTGATCACGGCGTGAACGGACAGGACCAGCGCCATCCCGACCACGATGGCCCCGTTCACGGCCTCGCCGACCTCGCTGCCCGAGCGCTTGGGCCCGGTTCCGAGGTGGTAGCAGCACAGCGCGACGAGGAACCCGGACAGGCCGGCCTTGGCGAGCACGAGCACCAGGTCGCTGGCCGTGACCGAGCCGAACCACGCCGCGGCCCAGCTCGCGGGAACGAAGCCGGAGACGAGCCAGGCCGCCAATGCCCCGGCCAACGAAGCGGCGACGACGCCGGCCATGGTCACGATCGGCATCGCCAACGTCATGCCCCAGACCAACGGCGTCAGCAGGAAATCGGCCGGGCAGATCCCCATCATCGACAGCGCCGCGATCTGGTTCGTGCGCTTCATCGTGCCGAGCCGAGCCGTCGCCCCGGCCGCGGTCCTGGCGGCGAAGAAGAAGCCGGACAGCAGCGGCACCAACACCGCGACCGAGACCTTGCCGGTGCCCTGCAGCAGGGCCGACTCGAAGGCGCCCTCGACGGGGTTGTTGCGCAAGGCGAAGAACGTGGCCAGGCCGCCGATCACCGCGCCGCAGATCGCCACGAAGGTGATCGGATCGAGCGCGAAGCGGAGTGTCGTTCGCACGGTCTCGCCG
This sequence comes from Planctomycetota bacterium, assembly GCA_020425885.1. The sequence goes on from JAGQRA010000875.1 coordinate 19,568, forward strand.
AGTTCGACCGGCGGCAGGCGACGCAGTGACTCGCCGACGGTCTCGGCGATCGCTCCCAGGCGAAGCAGCAGATGCCGGGCGCCGTGCAGCGAGGGGGATTCGGTGATGCGGGGGGCCGCGGCGGGCGCGGCCACCGCCGACGAACCGGGCTGGAACGTCGCCGGCTCCAATCGCAGGGTCTGCGAGGCCCGATCGAGCACGACGATGCCATCGATCAGTCCTTCGAACGCTTCCAGATCGTGGGTGACGATCACGGTCGTCCGCGCCGGGTCGCCGTCGTGAGCATCGCGCAGGGCCTTCGCGATCGCGCGACCGGCGTCGGGATCGAGCCCGGCCGTCGGTTCGTCGCACAGCAGCAGTCGCGGCGAGGACGCCAGCGCCCGGGCCACCGCCACGCGTTTCCTCATGCCACCGGACAGCATCGCGGTCCGCGGCGGCGGGTCGTCGATGCCGGCCTGGGCCAGGAGACCAGGCGCCAGTCGGATCGATCGACCGGCGGTGCGCAATGCCAGCTCGACGTTGGCGCGAGGGCTCAGTTCGTCGAGCAGGCCTTCGTCCTGCAGGA
>JAGQRA010000876.1 GCA_020425885.1 Planctomycetota bacterium
AGGTCCCCGGCATCAGCGCGATGGCCAGCTGGTCGGTGTAGCGCACGCAGCCGGTCATGCCGATCGACGTGAGGTCGAGGTTGGGGTTGCTCAGGCCGAGCAGGATGAAGCCGAGGCTGGCGCCGGCTGGCGCATCGGTGACCTGGTAGGTCCAGTTGCCGCCGGTGACGGGGCGCGTGATCGGGCTGAGCAGCGTGCTGCCGCAGCCGTGGCCGATGATGGTGTTGGTGGCCAGGGTGCCGGCCGGGCGGTTGGTCGTGTAGTTGAGGAAGAACTCGGCGTCGGTCCGGTTGCCGGCGGCGTTGAAGGTGTCGACGAAGACCTCTGTGCCAGTGCCGCTAGTGAACCATCGGACCACGTTGGCATAGTCACCGTTCTGGACCCGGGCAACAGCTGTTGCCACGCTGCTGGAGTCCGGAGCGACATCGGGCATGTTGACCCTGTACTGACCCGTGCCGAGGCGCGTGATGGTCTCGGAGTTGTGCGGCCCGTAGGTGCCGTTGCTGCGGTGATGGCCGCTCGGCGGCGAGTACGAGGCCGCGGTCGGCTGGTTGGCCCAGACGTACGAGCCCGAGCCGTCGCTGGCCGCGATCTGGCCCGGAGCGAGGTGGTAGTTCAGCACGAACATCGAGTCGACCTGGTTGCCGGCGCCATCGAACGTACGCACGAAGACGTCGAGGTCGGTGGTGCCGGTGATGACGCCCCACGAGTCGATCTGCGCCCGTCGCATCAGCACGATCTGGTCGCCACTGTAGGCGCTGACCTCGAAGGTGCCGCCCTGGAACGGGTTCGCGATCCCGGGGAAGCGGCAACGGTAGAGGCCGTTGGTATAGCGTGTGATCGTCGGATCCGGCCGGTTGCCGTTCCACGAGTAGGTGGTGTTGGGCGTGTATGCCGCGCTTGTGGGCTGGTTGGCCCACAGATAGCCGGCGATGTCGGTCGGCTGACCGCCGCGCCGGTAGTGGATCGTGAAGGCGAGGTCGGCGAGGTTGCCGCTGCTGTCGAACACATCGACCAAGCACACGAGCTTGCCGTTCAGGGGGTACCAGGCCTCGATCACCGCGGCGTGATTGTTCTGGTAGGCCGTGACCTGGCAGGTGCCGTCGTCCGGGATCGAGGGCGGGAACTGCACCTGGAACTGGCCAGTCGCGAGGCGGTTGACCCACACCAGCTCGCCGGTCGGCGTGTGCTGATAACCCTCGGCGGGCACGAACAGCTGCTGGCCGGAGTAGTTCTGGGGCGCGACCCAGGCCCAGGCGTTGATCGGATCCTGCAGGGTCGCCGGGCCGGCGTAGCTGGCGCCGGCGAGGGTCAGCGTGTAGGCGCCGCCACCGCCGGTGCTGCCGCTCCACTGCGTGAACACGTTGCTGGCGCCGGGACCGTCGGGCTGGCGCTCGACGTTGTAGGGCTGGTCGAGCCAGAGTTCCTGGTTGCTGGCATCGAGCGGATCGTTGTCGTACTGCGTGATGCCGATGATCACGTGGCCCGGGGCGGAGATGAACTGACCGGTCAACGTCGACTGCAGCGGGCCGTCGTCGTCCTTGAACGAGATGCCGTAGCCTTGCCGGTCGAAGATCCACATCTGGGTGTCGAAGCTGGCGCCGCCGACCGAGCTGCAGGTGAACGTCGCCGGATCGTCGACGTGGATCAGGTAGAGATCGACGTCGCCGGTGCCGAGGTTGCCGACGATCTGGGTGAGCGGGCCGCTGCCGAAGGCGGGCTGCACCGTGTTGGGC
>JAGQRA010000877.1 GCA_020425885.1 Planctomycetota bacterium
AGCAGCGTCAGGCCGGCCGGCAGGAACGCGCAGCGCGACGCCGTGGTGCGCAGCGTGACCCAGCGGCACTCGTAGTGGTTGCTGAGGTTGTGGGTCAGCGAGACCTCCTCGGCGAGTTCGCCCTGCGAGCGTGGCAGCAGGCCGAGGCGGACCAGGACCTGGAAGCCGTTGCAGATGCCGAGCACGAGCCCGCCGTCGTCGACGAAGCGCAGCAGGCGGTCGCCGAGCCGGTACTTCATCTCCTGCGCCAGCACGCGGCCGGAGCTGATGTCGTCGCCGTAGGCGAAGCCGCCGGGGACGCACAGGATCGAGAAGCGATCGAGCTGATCGGGTTCGGCGAGCAGCTTCTTGATGTGGACGTAGTCGGGCGCGCCGCCGGCGCGGGCGAACGCGTCGAAGGTCTCGCGTTCGCAGTTGATGCCCGGGGCGCGCAGGACGAGGACGCGTGGGGCGCTCATCGGCTCGTCTCCGGGGTCAGCGTGCCATCGAGATCGAGTGGGCGTTTCCAGGCGCGTTCGGCGGCGGCGATCGCGACGCGGGTGACCGGTCGATCGCCGCGGACGAACTCGACTTCGGCGCCGGCGGTGACGGTGCCGACCACCGCGAACGGCGCCGCGTGGAGGTTGGCCTGCAGATCGGCGAGGCGGTCGGGTGGGACCTCGAGCAGGATGCGACTCTGCGATTCGCTGAACATGATCTGCTCGTCGCGCAGCCCGGCCGCGCCATGGACGGCATCGAGGTCGATGCGGGCGCCGAGTCGTCCGCCGATCGCCATCTCGGTGACGGCCGCGGCCAGTCCGCCCTCGCTGAGGTCGTGGGCGGCCAACGCGCAGCGCGCGGCGATGGCGCGATGGCAGCCGCGCAGCACCCGGAGGCCGAGGTCGTGGTCGACCCGGGGGACGTTGCTGCCGAGCTCGCCCTTGGTCTTGTAGTAGACCGAGCCGCCGAGCTCGTCCTTCGTGGTGCCGACCAGGACCAGCAGCGAGCCTATGCGCTCGAGGTCGGTGGTCAGGGTGAGGCGGACGTCGGCGATCACCGACATCGCCGTCACCAGGATGCACCCCGGGATCCGGATGGTGCGATCGCCGGCGCGGAACTCGTTGTGCAGCGAGTCCTTGCCCGACACGAACGGGGTGCGGTAGACGAGCGCGAGCGCGCACAGCGCCTCGGTCGCGCGCACCAGGCCACCGAGGACCTCGGGGTCGCGCGTGTTGCCCCAGCAGTAGTTGTCGAGCACGGCGGCGTAGTCCGGGTCGCCGCCGGCCGCGACGAGGTTGCGCATCGCCTCGTCGAGCGCGCACTCGGCCATCGCCGCCGGGTCGATCCGCGAGTAGCGCGGATTGAGGCCGTTGCTGAGCACGATGCCGCGCGAGGAACCGAGCTTGGGTGCGATCACCGCGGCGTCGGCGGGTCCGTCCTCGCCGACGCCACACAGCGGTTTGCCGGCCGAGCCGGCCTGCACCTCGTGGTCGTATTGGCGGATGATCCATTCCTTGCTGCAGACGCCGTAGTCGGCAAGCACCGCCAGCAGCGCGGCGCCACAGTCGGTCTCGGCCGGCAATTCGGGCTCGCTGTGGGGGCCCGGTTGCCAGCTGGCGCGATGTTCGCGCACCGGCACGCCATCGTGCAGGAAGCCGGTGTCGATGTCGGCGTAGGTCGTGCCGCGGTACTTCACGACCAGGCGGCCCTTGCCGGTGAAGTGCCCCAGCACGGTCGCCTCGCTGTCCTCCTCGACGCAGATCGCCAGCACGCGATCGAGCTTGTCCGGCGGCACGGATACGACCATGCGCTCCTGGGCCTCGCTGATCCAGATCTCCCATGGCTGCAGGCCGTGGTACTTGAGCGGCACGCCGCTGAGTTCGATCTCGGCGCCGAGCTTCTCGGCCATCTCGCC
>JAGQRA010000878.1 GCA_020425885.1 Planctomycetota bacterium
AGGTCCCCGGCATCAGCGCGATGGCCAGCTGGTCGGTGTAGCGCACGCAGCCGGTCATGCCGATCGACGTGAGGTCGAGGTTGGGGTTGCTCAGGCCGAGCAGGATGAAGCCGAGGCTGGCGCCGGCCGGGGCCTGGCTGACCTGGTAGGTCCAGCCGGTGCCGGCGATCGGCCGCGTGAGCGGGCTCAGCAGCGTGCTGCCGCAGCCGTGGCCGATGATGGTGTTGGTGGCCAGGGTGCCGGCCGGGCGGTTGGTCGTGTAGTTGAGGAAGAACTCGGCGTCGGTGGGGTTGCTCGCCGCGTTGTACGTGCGGACGTTGACTGCCGTGCCAGAGCCGCTAGAGGACCAGCCGGTTATGGTCGCGTAGTCACCGTTCTGCGCGCGGGTGACGGCCGTCGGGACCGAGCTGTCGCGCGAGGCGACGTCGGGCATGGTGACCCTGTACTGGCCCGTGCCGGTCCGCGTGATGGTCTCGGAGTTGTGCGGCCCGTAGGTGCCGTTGCTGCGGTGATGGCCGCTCGGCGGCGAGTAGGACGCCGCGGTCGGCTGGTTGGCCCACACGTACGAGCCCGAGCCATCGCTGGGCGCGACCTGGCCCGGTTGGAGGTGGTAGTTCAGCATGAACATCGCGTCGACCTGGGTGCCGGCGCTGAACGTGCGCACGAAGATGTCGAGGTCGGTGGTGCCGGGGCTGACGCCCCACGAGTCGATCTGCGCCCGCTTGAACCACACCACCCCACCATCGGCGACGCTCACCTCGAAGGTGCCGCCCTGGAGCGGGTTCGCGATCCCGGGGAAGCGGCAGCGGTAGAGGCCGGCGGCGTAGCGCGTGATCGTCGGATCCGGCCGATTGCCGTTCCACGAGTGGGAGGTGAGCGGCGTGTACTGCGGGTTGGTCTCTTGGTTGGCCCAGAGGTAGCCGGCGATTTCGGTCGGCTGGCCGCCCTTCCGGTAGTGGCACGTGAAGGCGCGGTCGGCGAAGTTGCCGGCGGTATCGAAGGTGGTGACCCAGCATTCCAACTTGCCGTTGTTGTGGCCCCACCAGTCAATCACCGCCGTGTGATTGCCGCCGTAGGCAGAGACCTGGTAGTTGCCGTCGTGGGGGAGCGAGTCGGGGAACTGCACGCTGAAATGCCCGGGATTAACGTGGCGGACCCACACCAACTCGCCGGTCGGCGTGTGCTGATAAGACAGGCTGGGCACGAACAGCTGCTGGCCGGGGAAGCTGTACGGATCGACCCAGGCCCAGGCGTTGATCGGCTCCTGCAGGGTCGCCGGGGCGGCGTAGCTGGCGCCGGCGAGGGTCAGCGTGTAGGCGCCGCCACCGCCGGTGCTGCCGCTCCACTGCGTGAAGACGTTGCTGGCGCCGGGGCCGTCGGGCTGCCGCTCGACGTTGTAGGGCTGGTCGAGCCAGAGCTCCTGGTTGCTGGCATCGAGCGGGTCGGTGTCGTACTGCGTGATGCCGATGACCACGTGGCCCGGGGCGGAGATGAACTGACCGGTCAACGTCGACTGCGCCGGGCCGTCGTCGTCCTTGAACGAGATGCCGTAGCCTTGCCGGTCGAAGATCCACAGCTGCGTGTCGAAGCCCGCACCGCCGAGCGAGCTGCAGGTGAACGTCGCCGGATCGTCGACGTGGATCAGGTAGAGATCGACGTCGCCGGTGCCGAGGTTGCCGACGATCTGGGTGAGCGGGCCGCTGCCGAAGGCGGGCTGCACCGTGTTGGGC
>JAGQRA010000879.1 GCA_020425885.1 Planctomycetota bacterium
CACACTGTCGGTTACGGTTGCACATTCGAGAGGAGTCGCTTTGGCTTCCTGTTGGCTTCGCAACCTCAGGTACGCCCGAGCCTCCTCTCGAAATTCACCCGGCTCGTGAATAGTCCGGGCTAGCGCGCCGGACCGGCGGTCGAGAGCGGGAATGTGGCGACCGCTGCGTAACGACCGCGACCGGCATCGCGCCAGGTCATCGCATGTTCACCGCGAGGTCGATGGCCCGTTGGGCGTCTCGCCGCCAACGGCAGCCAGGTCGATCCTCGGCAATCAGTCGGCGGCGATCTCGGCGACCCGACCGTCCTCGACGTGCCAGCGCCGGGTCAGCCGGACGTTGTCGAGCATGCGGCGGTCATGCGAGACGAGTAGCACCGTGCCGTCGAACGAATCGAGCGCCTGCTCGAGCTGCTCGATCGCCTCGAGGTCGAGGTGGTTGGTCGGCTCGTCGAGCACCAGCAGGTTGCAGCCGCGGGCCTGCAGCAGGGCCATCGCCACCCGCGTGCGTTCGCCCGGTGACAGCGACGCCGCCGACCGCCGGATGAACTCGGCGCCGATGCCGAACTTCGCCAGCAGCGTGCGGACGTCGGCGGTGCTCCAGTCCGGCAGGCAGCCGGCGAACACCTCGCCCGTCGGCGACTCGGCGACGAACGACTCGCGGGCCTGATCGACCTCGCCGATCGCGACGCCGGATCCGAGCGTCGCCGTGCCGGCCGTCGGCGCGAGGCGGCCGAGGATCAGGGCCAGCAAGGTGCTCTTGCCGCCGCCGTTGGGGCCCGTGATCGCGATGCGATCGCGGACGTCGAGCTGCAGATCGACGGGGCCGAGCCGGAACGAACCGCGCTCGGCCACGGCGCCGCGCAGCGCGGCGACGACATCGCCCGATCGCGCCGCGGCGGCGATCTTGAACTGCAGCTTCCATTCCTTGCGCGGCGCCTCGACCTCGCCGAGCCGTTCGATCATGCGCTCGGTCTGGCGCACCTTGGCGGCCTGCTTCTCGGTCGCCTCGACGCGGAACGCGCGGCCCATCTTGTCGCGGTCCTTGGCCTTGCGCCGCGCGGTCTTGACGCCCTTCTGCATCCAGGCCCGTTGGCGTCGGGCCCGGGCCTCGAGCTCGGCGCGGCGGTCGGCGAACTCGGCGTAGGCCTCGGCGGCGTGGCGCCGCGCCGTCGAACGTTCCTCGAGGTAGGCCTCGTAGCTGCCGCCGTAGACCGCGATGCGCCGCAGGCTGCGGTCGATCTCGACGACCTTGCTGACGGTGCGGGTCAGGAACTCGCGGTCATGGCTGACCAGCACGGTCGGCGCATCGAGCGACTGCACGAAATCCTCGAGGTGGTCGAGGCCATCGATGTCGAGGTCGTTGGTCGGCTCGTCGAGCAGGAAGGCGTCGTAGCGCGACAGCAGCAGGGCGGCGAGTCCGGCCCGCGCGGCCTGGCCGCCGGACAGCGCCGTCGTCATCATGTCGAGGTCGACGTCGAGCCCGAGTTCGGCGACGACCGCGGCCGTGCGTTCCTCGAGGTCGGCGCCGCCGAGCGCGAGCCAGCGTTCGAGCGCCGTCGAGTAGGCATCGTCGGCACCGGGTACCCCCGAGGCCAGCTCGTCGGCGGTGCGGTTCATCTCCGCTTCGGCGGCGGCGACGCCGGTGCGTCGGGTGAGCAGCATGCGCACGCTCTCGCCGGCGATGCGGTCGGGCTCCTGCGCCAAGTAGCCGACCGTCGCCGTCTTCGGCGCCAGCGTGACCGTGCCGGCATCGGCCGGTCGCAGGCCGGCGAGGATGCGCAGCAGGGTCGACTTGCCGGTGCCGTTGGGGCCGACCAGTCCGACCGTGTCGCCGGGCGCCACCTCGAGATCGAGCCCCGAGAACAGTTCGCGCGCGCCGAAGCTGGCGGCGAGGCCCTTGCAGACGATGTTGGCGCTCACGGGCCGCGCACGATGGCGGTTGTGGCGCAGGCGGTCAACCGTGGCGGTCGCCTACGGGCAGAGCACGACTTCGACGGCGGAGCTGAGCTCGATCGCGGTGCCGCCGATGGCGGCGGTTTGCGCGTAGGCGGTGAGGCCGGCGAGCAACGGGTCGCCGGGCACCGCCAGCGGCAGCCACGCCGAGCCGGCGGGGCCGAGCGCGATCGGCATCACCGTCGCCGGACCGGTCTGCACGAGCAGCGCGCCGGGGCTGCCCGCCAACGGCGCGTGGTCGGCGAACAGCGACACCACGAGCACGCCGGGCGCGTTGGCCGGGCCGGCCGTGACGTCGAACGCGAACGAGCTGCCGACGCCGGCGAACCCCGTGACCGCGAGCGCCATCGATTGGCTCGCGTACGACTGGCCGGAGTAGGAGCGGCTGCCGCAGCCGGCGTTCTCGTTGTGCGCGTACGGGGTCGGCACCGGGAACGTCACCCATGGACCGCCGCCATCGAACAGGCGTCCGGTCGAGACGTCCGTCGCCTGTGGGCCGAAGGTGAACGAGTCGAGCATGGTGATGCCATCGGCGGCGAACAACGCCACGACCTCGCCGCCCGCCGCCAACTTGAAGTTCGCGTGCATGGGGCCCTGCGCGCCGTCCTCGTCGCACCAGAACAGCAGCGTGCCATCGGCCGGGATGGTGGTGCCGGCCGGCAGTGTGAACTTGGTCGGGTTGAGCAGGTCGTCGGTCAGATGCATGCCGCTGAGATCGACCGCGACCGGCGAGACGTTGACCAGCTCGAGGTAGTCGTCCCACTCGCCGAACGGATCCTGGATGACCGTGCTGTTGTCGGCGAGGAACTCGTTGATGCGCACCGGTCCGGAACCGGGCAGGAACGGCAGCCGGACCTCGAAGGCGCCGAACTCGGCGGTCGGCGGCGCGAACGTCATGGCGCCGCCGGCGGCGGCGGTCGAAGCCGCGCCGACGTAGTAGTCGACGAACGAGCCCGGCGGGTAGGTCGGCAGCGCGGCGCCGTAGACGCCGTCGTTGGCGGCGCCGTCCATGTGCTGGCCATCGTCGAACATCGGCGTCTCCTGGAACGGTCCGATGGCGCGCGAGTACAGCGTCGCGGTGCCGACGGCCGCGGCCGGGCCGGCGATCGTGGCGCTGACCCACACGGTCGCGCCCGGTGCGGGCGAGGTCGGTTGATGCGCGACGTTCGCGATCGTCGGCGCCGGCCGGTTCAGCTCGGGGTGGCCCTGCAGGTAGGCGGCGCGGCCGTTCACGAGCGGCTGCAGGCCGGAGATCGTCGTGAAGCCGGCGACGAAGTCCTGGCTCAGGTTCGCGGTGAACGCGGCCGTCGGGTAGAGCTTCTTGCTGTCGGCCGCGACCTCGGCCGCGATCAGGTTCTGGTAGGCCGCGATCCGCGGCTGCAGCAGCGACCACGAGAACTCACGCGTCAGGATCGTACGGACGTGCGCGAGGTAGCGCTGCCGCAGCGCGGGCAGCGCCCACGACCGGCTCAGCAGCGGTCGTCCCGAGTTGCTCTGGTTGGTGAACAGGTTCCAGGCGCTGCGCTGCGCGGTGGTCGAGCCAGCCAGGATCGATGAGCCGAGCGGCAGGTTCATGCCCCACGGGATGGTCTGGACGCGGTCGTGATAGGCGTCGTGGAACACGAAGTAGTTGTGGCCGGTGCTGACGTAGCTGTCCGGGTTCACGAGCACCATGTTGGCGGCGATCATGCGCAGCGCCGCGTCGAGCGCGAACCGCGGCTGCAGCGCCGCCTCCATCGTCGCGAGCGGCGTGTTGTTCAGCGCCGAGCAGGTGTCGATCAGCGGTGTCCACGGCTGCGGCAACGTCGTCGTCTTGAGGTCGTAGTTGTTGAAGTAGGACGACGGCGTGCTGCCGAGCCACGTCAACGCCGAGCCGTTCGGCACCGCTCCCGGCAGCAGCGCGTCGGCTTCCATCCGCGCGCCGTCCTCGTCGACGAACCACTCGCGCATCATGTCCTTGTTGACCTGCTGCACGTTGACGTAGACGCCCCAGTTGACGCCGTTGACCCGCAGCACGACGAAGTTCGCCTTGCCGGCCGGCAGGTAGCGGCGGAAGACGTTGTAGCTCAGCACCTCGCGGACGAAGGTCGGGTCGAGGTAGGCGTTGTTGAGGTTCAACGTCTTGTAGCCGAGCAGCCGCTGGCCCGGCACGAACGCGTCCATCGAGATGCCGAACGGCTTCTTCTGCGACGTGCCGATGAAGCGATAGGAGGAGCCGCCGCGGAAGTGCACGCCGACGTTCGGATAGGTCACGCCTTCGACGGTGAGGTCGGCCCCGAGGTCGACGCCGGTGCCGTAGTTCTGGCCGAGCAGGGTGTACCAGTTCGACTGTGCAAAGGTCAGGTCCAGCGTGCGCAGGACGGTCTCGTCGTAGAGGCCCGGCGTCTGAGCCGACGCACGGCCGAAGAACGATCCGGCCACGAGCAGGCCTTTGAGAATCGATCGTAGTTGCATGGGGGTCTCCGGCAGCCGGGGCGGACTGCGGGGCGCAGGCTCGCCGAGTGTAGGTGCGGGCGCGAGGTCGGCAACTCCCCGGCGATGAGGAGGGCTGGTCGTGCTACCGGTCTTGCTGTCCGGCGGGAGACCTCGACCGACATCGGACTACCCTTCCTGCAGACCATCGAGGCCAGCCTGAGCGATACCGCAGAGTTCCGAGACCCCGCCGTCGCCAACGACTTCCTGCAGCGGTTCCCGCGCGATCGCGCCACGGGCGGCGTCAGACCGCTGGCCGACTACCAGGTCGCGCTCGGCGGCTTCTCGTCGAACAACCTCTGGTGCTCGACGAGCGCCGCTGGGCCGTCGCCGACATGGCAGCTCGTTCGGCTCCGGTGACGGCATCGAGGTCACCGAGCCGCGGCGCGTCGGGACCATCGCGCGCTCGGGCACCGGATGCGTCGACTCGGGCGGCATGCAGAACCGCACGATCTGCCGCGGCGACTCGCGCGTCGGCAGCACGATCGAGGTCGGCGGGGTGTCGAGCACGTCGACTTCTTCGTCGGCGTCCTCGGCCGCGAGCCAGGTGAGCGTGGCGCGCGCCCCGCCGCCGCGCGTGGTCGACAAGCACCGATCGCATCGCCCTCGGCCCGTGGCCGCCGACATGTGCTTGACGGCGAGCGACTCGTGAAATGGCGACCCCGGACGGGTGGCAGCTCAACGCACCAGCGTGTGCAGGCCGCCAGTGGCGGAGATGCCGAACGCCGCCGCCGGGTCGAGGTACCAGCTCTGCGAGTAGATCTCGAGTCCGTTCCAGACCGGGTCGGTTGGCAACTGCAGGGTCAGGTTCCACTGCCCCGCGGAGTCCAGGGTGTGGAAGAACGAGTTGACGATGTTCACGAGCAGGGAGCCGTTGAGCACCGGGATCTGGCTCCTGATGAAGCCGACGGCGAGCAGGCCCGAGGTGTTGGGCCGTCCGTTGGCGACATCGATCGACGTGACCTGACCGCGGCCGGCGCAGCCGCCGCCGCTGATCGTCGGCTCGCCGTTGCTGCCGGCGATGCCGTTGCCGTAGTTCTCGTGGCTGCCGCAGACGCCGAAGCCGGTGATGCGGATGACGCGGCTGCCGGCACCGAACGTCGAGAACACGAGATCCCCGGTGACGGGATCGGTGCAGGCTCCCTCGGCGCCGCCGAGGCCGGTGAGGAAGGGGAGCCGTGAGGCGGGCAGTGGGTTGCCGGCGGCGTCGACCCGGTAGAGGGCGATGACGCCGGTCGAGTACTCGGCGATCAGCACATACTGATAGTCGGGGATCAACGCCGATCCGGGTGGAACGTAGAGCAGGCCCTCGGGGTTGCCGCTGACCTGTATCGTGCCGGCGAGGGCGGTCAGGTCGTAGGTGCCGCTGCCGTCTGGAGTGACCGCAAAACTGTAGATCAAGCCGTCGCCGTACGAGGCTACCTTGAGCTGCCCGGCGCCCGGGAAGTTTGGCGGCACGAAGTTGCAGGTGCCGGTCGAGCTCGAGACGCCGTGACCGAGGAGCTGGATCACCCTGTCGGGCGAGGTGCTGCCCGGCCTGATCTGGCCGAGGGTGTTGTTGCTGTAGGTGGTGAAGAACAGCACTCCACCTGGGCCATAGCACAGGCCACCGTCGATTCTGGCTGCCGTCGCCAACTGCGTCGCGGTGCCGGCGAAACCGGTGATGTAGCCCTGGCCGTCGCGCATCACATCGACCTCGTAGATCGCACCCGTCGGGTTGTTGGCGGCGCCGCCGATCAGCAGCTTGTTCGGGTTGCCTTCCTTGAAGGTGACGCCGCCGTAGCTGGTCGGCACCCCGGGGACGGCGCCCAGGTCGGTGAAGGTGTAAGTGCCGGCGAACGGGGGCTGCAGCACCTGAGCGGACAGCACGGCAGACAGCATCATGGCGCAGATCGCGACGGGCGGATGGTGGAGCATTGGATATCGGTAACCGGGTTGTCGTGAAGGTCACGGAGGCGTCGAAGGCGCCAGGCGTGGGCAGGTCCCGGAGTGCCATCCGGGTGCGATGTGAGCGCCGAAATCCCGCGAGGCCGTGATCGGCCGCGGTTTCATGGCGGCTCAACGGCGCCGGATGAGGGATCGGCCCGCGCGTGGTCGACGAGCACCGATCGCATCGCCCTCGCGGCGATGGCGCCGAACTGGGCCCGCCCGACCAGTCGAGCTCGGCAAAATCGACGAGTCGCAGCCAGCCTCGCGCACCAGGCCCGTCGCCTGCAGCGAGTGGTTCTGACGTTCGCGCCGCATCACCTGTTCCGCCAGGCCCTGAGCTCGTCGTAGGCGATCGGGAACAGCTGGTCGGCGACATCGACTTGCCCGTCGATCAGCTGCATCAGCAGGTTGGTCGTGTGTTCGCGTCGGTCGTCCACGCCACGGATGGCAGCAGGGCGATGGGTAGGGTGTGCGATCGCCGCGTCGGCTCCTGCTCGCCGACCGGATAGCGGCGTCGCCGGACGGTACATGGATCGACTCGTTTGCCAGTTCGAGTTCGCGAACGTGTCGTCGGTGAAGGTAACGGTGGGGCCCTGAGTGCCAGGGTCAGAAACGCTCAGGGTGAAGATGTCGGCCAGCAGTCGCCAACCGATCTGCCCAGGCCCGACTCCGGACCGGCGGCTGGGGCGCCCTCAGGGCGAGAGCTACTCGCGCTCGTCGCGCGGCCATCGCAGCTTGCCGCCCGCATGGCACGGTGTGTGCGAGGCGCACGCCATGCGCACTCGATCCCGATGGCTCGTGCTGGTCGCGACCGGCTATCTCGCCTTGCCCTTCTCACCGACCGCTGCAGTCACCGGTGACCGCCCGGAGGAGCTGCTCGGCCGGCCGTTCGCGACGGCGCTCGATCGCTACGGGCCACCCGACGTCGGTGGTGGAACGACGGGCCTGTTGCAGTGGCGCTGGCGTGACGACGAGAAGGGCTGGCTGGTGATGGCGGTGCATGCCGGCCTCGTCATCCAGGTCGACAGCAGTCGGCAGCAGGGCGAGATCACCCCGCGGCCGATTCCCGCGACCGGCGCCTACCCGGGCCAGCCGGTCGCGCAGATGCTGGAGCGCCTCGGCTCGCCGGTGCGAGCCTGGGCCTGTCCGCCGGTATCGGCGACACCAAGCGGGCCGCCGGGGCCCCACGGGCGGCCGACCTACACGGCGGATGCCATCGTCAAGTACGGTGACGGCGAGTGGTTGATCGCGGCGGGCCTGGTCCTCGGGCCGGTGCCCGGACTGGAACCGGTCAACGGGCCACGCTGAGCGAAGTGGTTGCGCCCTCGTAACGACCGGCGGTGGTCGCCGATCAGAAGTGCAGCGCTTCGCCGTCGGTCGAGCCGTCGCCGCCGAGCAGCACCAGGAGCCCGTCGGGCATCAACGCCGCCATGTGCGCCGCGCGCGGCCCGGTCAGGGCCGCCATCGCCGACCAGGTGTTGGTCGTCGGGTCGAAGGCCTCGACCGAGTCGAGCGGCGTCGCCGCCGACAGCAGGCCGCCGGCGCCGCCGCAGACGATGACGGTGCCGTTGGCGAGGCGGGTCGCTGTGTGGGTGGTGCGATCGGCGGCCATCATGGTCGCGGTCCAGCTGTTGGCGACCGGATCGTAGATGTCGGCGTTCCTGATCGAGGTCGCGTTGGCGGCGCCGGCCAGGCTCGGCACCAGCACGCCGCCGCTCATCAGCACGCGACCGTCGGCCAGCGTCACCTGGCTGTCGTGGTGGTAGGCGCGACCGGCCGGCATCGCCGGGCCGTTCGACCAGCTGTTGGTGGTGGGGTCGAACAGCTGCACCGCGGTCGTCGAGCTGACCGCGATCGGGATGCCGAAGAACACCGTGACCTCGATGCCGCCGCTGATCATCGTCTTGCCGTTGCTCAAGGTCGAGAGCGCCGGCACCAGGCGGCGGCCACCGATGTTGGGCGCCGCGGTCCACGTGTTGGTGTTCGGGTCGTAGATCTCGGCCGTGTTCAGCGTGCTGGCGGCCGCGGTCAGCAAGTCGGTGAAGTTGTTGGTGCCGCCGACGACGAGGACGCGGCCATTGGCCATGGTCGCGGCGGCGTGACCGGCGCGGATAGTACGCATGTTGGCGACGGCGGTGAAGGTGTCGGTCGCGGGATCGTAGATCTCGCAGGCGGCGATCGCCGCGCCGGTGCCGTCGACCCCGCCGGCGAACAGGTAGCGACCGTCGTTGAGTCGGGCCGCGGCCGGCAACCCGCGCGGCGTCACCATCGCCGGGCCGGCGACGGAGTCGAGCGAACGGAAGCGGAACCGATCGTTGCCGGCGGCGCCAACCAGCAGCAGGTCGCCATCGCCGACCTCGCAGACCACGGCGGCGGCGCGCGGTGCCTGCAGGGCCGCCGGCAACAGCGCGCTCTGGCCGGCGAGGCCGAGGTGCGTGCGCACCGGATTGCTGATGCCGTCGAGGATTGTCGCCGTGCCGGGCAGCGTCGCGCATTGCCAATGCAGCACGTCGCCGTGGAACGCGGCGATGTTCGGCAGCGAAGTGTTCCAGGTCGCCGAGCCGGTGGCGCCGGTGCCGAGCACGTACCAGTTGCTGACGAGGTCGAGTCCGACCGCGACCGAGCGCGGGTCGGCCGGATCGAACGGCGCGATCGCGGTCGGGCCGTCGTCGTAGCTGATCATGACGCCGAACAGACGGTTGCTGCCGGCGTTCGAGACCTCGAGGGTCAGGGTGCCGCCGAGGGTTCCGGCCGTGACCTTGTCGAGGTCGAAGTCGCCCTGGGCTGCGAGCGGAGACAGTGCGAGAAGGCCGCCGAGGATGGGTGCGTAGCGCATGGTGCGGAATGGGGCGCGGGGATTGTCGCACGGCGCCGACAGAAGAGTAGTCCCGAACGCCCGCATGCGAGCGCCGCCGTGCCGTGCCGCCGCCATGCCATCGCCGGTTGGCGCAGGCGACAGAAAAACGGGTCCCGGCCCAATCCGGAATCGCCGGCCGTCGTCTTCAGGGGCACGATCGATCCATGGCCGATGCGGACTCGACCCTGACCGACCTGTTCCAGCGCCATCGAGGTGGCCTGGCGGGGGCGGTCCGCAGCGTGCTGGGAAGCGACGCCGAGGTGACCGAATTGCTGCAGGACGCCTTCCTCAAGTGCTGGCGGGCGTGGCAGCGCGGCACCCGGCCGGACGACCCGGTGGCCTGGATCTTCGTCGCGACCTGGAACGTGGCCATCGATGCGCGGCGCCGCCGGCAGCGAAGACCACGGCACGAAACCCTGGACGAGGACTCGACCTTGGCACCCATCACGACAGCGTCTCCGCATCGCGCGCTCGAACAGCGCGAACAGGTGGCCGCGGCTCAGGCCGCGGTCGCCGGTCTCAGCGATCCCGAAAAGCAGGTGTTCCTGCTCCGTGTCGGCGGCGAGATGTCGTTCGACGCGGTGGCGCAGGCCCTCGCGATCCCGGTCGGCACGGCGAAGACGCGCATGCGCAGCGCGCTGTTGAAGCTGCGGCATCAACTCGGAGCGGCCCTGCGAGGCGAGGAGAGAGCACGATGACCGACCACCTTGATCCCTTCCCCGGTTCCTTCTCGGCCGATGAGC